>JAFOEP010000089.1 GCA_017380115.1 Clostridia bacterium
ACTTTTCATCATATTCCGGTTTTTGTGCTAATGCTTGTTTAAGTTCAGAATAATCAGCCGGAACAAGCTTCATATTGTCAAGTGCTACCAACAATTCGTCATTCATTGCGTTAAGAGTCGGCTGTGCAAACAAATGACAATTCATATTAACATTATCTACCTTCTTAACAAGAACCTGGAACTGTTCTTCAAGGTAGCTTGGATGGTTTTCATAATATACATCTGCAACTTTCAAAAGTGCCTGTGTTGTAACATAATCAGCTTTTGCAAGAACAAGATTTGAATAAGCTGTTTTAAGCAATGAAACTGCGTTATCAATTTCTTCTTGTGTTACATCAATTTTCTGATTGACTTTGTTTGCATTTTTCAATGCTGCTTCAAATTCAGAATAACCGGAAGAATAATACCATTCCTGAGGGTTAATTCCTTTACCTGTTGTCTTTGTAATTTCAATATCATCAACAGGAGTATTCAAAACATAATCAATTGCATTTCTCAATTCAGATTTATCATACTTATGAATTAAAAAATATACAGGAGAGTAGAGAGTATTTGAAATATTATAATACCAGGAATCAGTATTTTCACTTGTAAATACGCTTGTTATTGTATAACTTTCACCTTCAGCAAAATCAGAAACTTTTCCACTCATTGATGAATTTATACCCAAAGTATTTGTAGGTATAGTGTTTGAATTTAATGTGAGATTTAATGAGTATCCTAATTTACTGGAAATTTTTGAATCGCCTTCTGTAACAGAAGAATTAACTAAGCCTTTTTCAAATATTAAACTTGTTGCTAATAAATTAGCGTTAAAATATGAACTGTTTGCAGTGCTGTCAGCCGGGTCATAGTTTGTTCCGGTATTAATTGAGTGTCTTATATTAGCATCTGCAAAAGTGTTCTGTAAGCTTGTATCAAAATAAATATTTGCAACAGCCTTGTTGCTTGTGTTTCCCAAGAACAGACTTTGCTGGCTGTTAGAACCTAAATCAGTTTTGATTGCACGGTCAACAAACATACTTGCAGTATATGAATCATCTTCTGCCAATACAGGTTTTCCTGTAATATAATCAAAATATCCGTTACCTTTACTTGTGTTTTTATAAACTACGTTTGTTCCAAGAATTCTGCTGTTAACTGTATTAGCAGCATAATAAGCATGAGTTGTTGCAAGGTTGTTTACGCAATGATAAGAAATAGCGTAAGATGAACCTGTTTCAATGCTCATAACATAAACGTAGCAATGGCTTATATATGTGTTTCCTTCATAGTTATATACTGCAGAAATATCAATTGTGCTTCCTGCTGTTGCACTACCACCTGTGATATCCCAGACAAATGTTTTATCTGATGCTGAAACCAGGCTTAATGTAATATTGTCGCAATATACTACCGGTTCAGTTTCCGGAACAACATCAAGAGTCAAAGTTACTCTTGTATAGGAAGCAGTTTCACCTGCATAAGCAGTATTTGCTATTGCCGAATTATCTATTTTCGGCACACCTGACGGAGTTGCAGCAACAATTGTATTGCCGTGTTCAAAAGAGTTTACAGATTTTGCAACCCTTACAACCCCTGATGATGTAAATTTTGCTTGTGGAACTTTGATATAACTGACTTCAACATTATCGTTTGCAAAAACTGACAAACAAAATGTTGAAAATACCATTGTAAAAACAAGCAAAACGCTTATAATTTTTCTGATAATCTTCACAAAAACACCTCTTTTTATCATTGAACAAGGGGGATGAACCCATCCCCCTCTTATAGTACTATATTTTGCTAAGAATTATTAATAGATGATAAAGTTGTATGGATCTCTCTGATCAATTTCACCGTTCCATGCATTTACCATATCAATGAAAATCATATCACTTTCATCAATACATTCATCGTTGTTGAGGTCACCTGCAAAGAATGCAGCTGTTTCATGGAATGTGTCGAAGTTATCAAGGTTCCATGAGTTATAAAGGTCGATGATAATAAAGTCAGATTCATCGATAGCTCCGTCACCTGACAAGTCTCCGAAGATTACAACTTCAAAGCTTTCTTCAAGAACACCGTTGTTGAAAAGTTCAACTTTTGTGCCTGTACCAACGAAGTCAATTCCATCAACTGTTGTGACAGTGATTTCTCCACCGTTTGATGTTCCGATATAATCCTGGATATCTGCAGCTGTAATGTATGCATCCAAACCGTAGATATATCCACGATCTCTGTCAATTACTACGCCGTCCATGTTTGCTACGATTTCAGTATCAACAACGTTTGGTGTAAGGTTTGACATTGCAATTGTCAATCTCAATGTCATCTGGTCAACTTCATCCTGTTCACTGAGAAGAAGAATTGTTGCATAAAGCTCTTCAGCTTCTGCAAGAACATATTCAAAAATTGCAACAGAATCAGCTGTGTACTGTGTTTTATCAATCAATTTTGCTTCTGCAATTTTTGCTTCAAGTGCAGTATAGTCAGCTGTTGGATTTTCCATTGTTTTCCATGCTTTGATAAGTTCACGTCTTGCATAGTTGATCATTGATTGTTTTGCAATCGGGAATTCTTCGTCTTCATCCTCTTCATCGTAAATCGGAATATTAGTTACCTTCAATGCATGTTTATAAGCTTTCTGGTAATTATCCCAGACACGTGCCGGATAGTTACTGCTCTTATAACCAGCTTGTTCAACTTTTTCAATAATGTAGTCAAGCTGAGTTGTACTTGCTTCTCTCTGAGCAAGATTTTGTCTGCCAAGTACTAAGTTATAATATTTATCATTAATTGCTTTCTGACCGAATTCTTCGCCCAATCTTGGATCCTGAACAAGATCACCGTATCCTGCTTTTACAAATTCTTCGTAAATATAAACTTCTTTGTTGTAATTGCCGATAAAGCTTCTTGCTTGTCTTATTGCACTCTTGAACTGAACATATGTATAGCATTCATAGTCTAAAACATCGTTCCAGTCTTCAAGATTTGTATTGAAAACATCATCAGGAATATGAACTGATTGTTCACATTCTAATGCAAGGTCAAATAAATCGTCAATTGTTTTGTTTTCAAAGTCTGCCGGTGCAGTAACTTTTAACCATTCAATGGAGTCTTCAAGTCCCATAAGTGGAGTTACAAACTGAAGTGCTGATACATACAAGTCACTTCCCATACCTACCAAACCGTTAATTGCATTCAAAGCTATTGAAGCAATACTATATTTGTTAATCAATTCATCGATTGTTGTAACGTTTGTCAGAATTACGGTTCCTGAATTCAACGGAACTGAAAGAATTTTGTTTGCAATATCAATTACAAATGCAAGTGCATTCTTATTCATTATACTATCAGAGTTCTTGTAGAACATGCTGAGAATTGCGTTGAAATCAAGATCAAGAGCTGCATTAACAAGATGGTTCATTATAAGATCTTTTGAACCTGTTACACCGTTGAAAAGTGAAATCGGAACCATTTTGAAGATTGTGTTATCAAGTACTGTCCAAGGATCAGATGATGATGTATCACATTTCTGGAAAATACCACCGAGGTTTCCGTCTTTATCAACTGCAAGCAACCAGTTAAGGATTGCTTTCATTGTGCTTTCAAGACCTACTCCGTAATAAAGACCTGTAATCGGAGTATATCCTTTGAGATAGTAAACAGCTATATCTGTTACCATTTCAATGAGGAAATCTTTGCCAATTGTTTTTATTCCGCTGTCAATCTTTCCTTTGTAGTTTTGTCCAGGAATGATTTCAGCTGCAAAATGCATTACAATGTAGCAACAAAGTTCTTCAAGTGTTTTGCATTCTCTGTCAATAACTATGTAATCAATATATTTTTCTATGAATGCCTGAAGAACGTAACAAACGATTGCTTCTGTATCCATAGCCTTGATTTCTTCAAGAGTCTTTCTGTCTGCTTCGTCAGGAAGAATGTCATCTCCGAAAAGTTCAAAAGCTTTGATAGCCGCTGTTCTGATATTTGAAGAAAGATATTCATTTCCTCCGCCTACCCAGAAATCTTCACCTTTCCATACTTTTGAAAGAACATAGTCAACACAATCGTTGATTTCACCGAGAATACCTCTTGATGATGTTCCCCATGTATAGCCGTCAAGATAATAGTCGAAGTTTATGTTATCTTTAATGATCTTAGGAACATTTGTGTCGTCTCCTACAAGATCGTTTTCATCAGCAAATGTATATCCACAGAGATCTTTTACGAAATATTTAAGTTCGTTATTTGCCAAAGGAAGCAAATAGTCTACTGTTATTGCGTTTGCAACATTTTCAACATAATTATAAAGAGAATATGCCTTAATGTCTGTTTTACCTTGCATACTTGGAAGCAAAGCTGAAACTTCCTGATTGTCAGCATCTCTTCCGCCTATAAGATATGTGTCAACAAGTTTCTGGATCATGCTGTCAGCTGAAACGCCATAAGGGCATGCAGAAGCAGTGCTGTCAACGATTCCTGTATACATCATATCCTTAAGCAAAGCTTCAATGTCAATGAAAATATCGCTAAGGTCTATAAAATCTCCGATTATACCAAGGCTGAGTGAACCAATAAGATATTTAGCAATAATGTCCTGGTTTGACCAAGCTATCTGTACAAGGTTGTTGATAAGAAGAACTTCAGAACCTGATGAGGCTCTGTAATACTGGCCTATGTAGAAGTCTCTGACATTTTCAATGTCACCCAAATCAAGTGCATTACAAGCAGTCTCAAATGTACTACCACTCAAAAAGTTTTTCAAAGAGAGAATAGCTCTGTCAATGCTTCTGAAGTCAAGATAGATGCTGATTCCTGCAACCGATATATCGACTGTAAGATTTTCTTCAAGCAGCATCTGATCTACCATATCAAACAGAAGAGTTGCTCTCTGTTCAGCTTTCAGACTTTTATTTCCATGGATGTCTGTCAAGCCGTTTCTTTCTGATAAATCTGCTCGTTGAGCGCTAACGCAAATGGTCATCGTTGAAAAAATCATGATGACGGAAAGCATTATGCACAACATTTTTTTCCATTGTTTCATAAAAACACCTCCGTTGTAGTAACCTGTCGGAACAGATCAGCAAATGCAAAGCCAAATAATTATTTTTTTTGCATTCTTTTGCATAGTTATAATACCATACTTTATATAAATTGTAAAGAGAATTTTTATAAAAAATTATTATTTCAGACATAATATTTGATAACATTTACAAAAATTTTCCTTATTTCAAACATAAAACAAAGCGTTGCACTTCGGATTATAATTTCCGTCTGCAACGCTTATAATTTTTTATTATTGTCTGTCTTTTCGCCAAACCATTTTATCTACAATTCCTGTATAGCTCTGAACTATTTTTACAACCTTTGAACTTACATTTGTGTCAACATAGTCAGGCACAACAACTCCGTTGTCTTTGCTTTTTACCATTTCGACAGCAGTTTCAACCGATTGAAGAACCTGTCCGTGTTCAATTCCTGCAAGAACAAAATCTGCTTTTTCCATCGCTTCAGGTCTTTCGGTTGATGTTCTGATGCAAACAGCAGGAATCGGATTTCCAATTGAAAGGAAATAGCTGCTTTCTTCCGGCAATGTGCCTGAATCCGAAACAACTGCAAACGCATTCATCTGCAAGTTATTATAGTCATGGAAGCCAAGTGGTTCATGCTGAATTATACGTTCATCAAGCTTGAATCCTGAACTTTCAAGACGTTTCTTTGAACGTGGATGACATGAATACAATACAGGCATATCATATTTTTCAGCAAGTTTATTTATTGAATCAAACAAAGAGAAAAGGTTTTTGTCGGAGTCAATATTTTCTTCCCTGTGCGCAGAAAGGAGAATATATCCTTTCTTTTTAAGTCCGAGCTTTTTCAGAATATCTGACTTTTTAATTTTGTCAATATTGTTGTCAAGAACTTCTGCCATTGGTGAACCTGTTACATAAGTGCGTTCTCTCGGAAGGCCACATTCAGCAAGATATCTTCTTGCGTGTTCTGAATATGCAAGATTCACATCAGATATAATATCAACAATTCTGCGATTTGTTTCTTCAGGCAAACATTCATCCTTACATCTGTTACCTGCTTCCATATGGAAAATCGGAATATGAAGTCTTTTTGCAGGTATTGCAGAAAGGCAGGAGTTTGTGTCACCAAGAATAAGCATTGCATCAGGCTTTATTGATGCCATTAATTTATATGAACAATTGATTATATTTCCGACTGTGGCGCCTAAATCATCTCCGACAGCATCCATATAAACATCAGGGTCTTTAAGATTAAGGTCTTTAAAGAAAACTCCGTTGAGATTATAATCGTAATTCTGACCGGTATGAGCAAGAATTGTGTCAAAATATTTTCTGCATTTGTCTATAACCGCAGAAAGTCTGATTATTTCCGGTCTCGTTCCCACAATTATAAGAAGTTTAAGCTTTCCGTTATTTTTAAAGCTTATATCGCTGTAATCTGTTTTCATACCCATAAATCATATCTCCTATTTAAACTGTTTCAAAAAAAGTGTCCGGTTTTGCAGGATCAAAGCTTTCGTTTGCCCACATCACTGTGACCAGATCTTTGTCTTCTGAAAGATTAATAATGTTGTGTGTGTAACCCGGAAGCATATGAATAGCCTGAATTTTTTCTCCCGTCACTTCAAACTCAATGACTTCATCTGTACCGATTTTTCTTTCCTGAATCAGTCCATGACCTGAAACCACAATAAAAAATTCCCATTTGCTGTGATGCCAATGTTGTCCTTTTGTTATTCCCGGTTTCGAGATGTTGACAGAAAACTGTCCGCAGTCAAAGGTTTTAAGAAGTTCTGTGAAGCTACCTCTGTCATCTTTATTCATTTTCAAATCAAAAATAGTTTTTTCTTTCGGCAAATATGAAAGATATGTTGAATAAAGTTTTTTAGCAAAAGAATTTTCCGGAATTTTCGGCATCATAAGAGTTGAAGGTTGATCTTTGAAGCTTTCAAGAAGTTCAACTATTTCACCGAGAGTTACACGGTGAGTTGTCGGAACAAAGCAAAATTTTCCGTCTTGTTTTTCAACAACATCAGCGCCGTCATATTCGCATCTGTGCTCTTTACCTTCAAGGGCATCAAGCATTTCTGCAATCAAATCGTCAATATACAAAAGTTCAAGCTGAGTTGACGGGTCATTCACCTGAATAGGCAAATCATTTGCAATATTGTTACAAAAAGTCGCAACAGCAGAATTATAATTTGGTCTGCTCCACTTTCCAAAAAGGTTCGGGAATCTGTAAACCAAAACTTTTGCTCCTGTTTCCTTTGCATAGTCAAAAACTGCATTTTCGCCATCAAGCTTACTTTGTCCGTACGGGCTTGACGCATATCTTCCTATCAAGGAAGCCTGAATTGACGAAGATATCATTACCGGGCAGGTGTTATTATATTCTTTAAGATAAGCCAACAAATCTGAAACAAATCCAAAGTTTCCTTTTTCAAATTCTGACTGTTCTTTCGGTCTGTTTACACCTGCAATATTAAATATAAAATCTGCCTGTTTGCAATAATCCTTCAGCAATGCAGGGTCAGTATCAATGTCATATTCAAAAATCTCGTCAATTATTATATTCGGACGTGTTCTGTCCTTGTTCTGAGCAATATTTTTCAATGATGCAACGAGGTTTTTACCAACAAAACCTGCGGAACCTGTAACTAATATTTTCATACTCATCTACCCATTGCTTCAAGTTCATCTTGAATATACTGTAAAGTAAGAAGCTTCTGTTTAACTTCTTCAACGTTGAGAAGTTTTGTTTTGCAGCTGTTGAATTCTTCAATAAGATTGCGGCTTACGTCACCGTCTTTGAAATATTTGTCATAGTTGAGGTCACGTTTGTCGCAAGGAACACGATAGAAGTCTCCGAGGTCAATTGATTTTGCACTTTCTTCGTTGGTGAGCAATGTCTCATACATTTTTTCACCATGTCTTATGCCAATTGTTTTAATTTCATGTCCTTGTGGAGCAAAAAGTTCTGTTACTGCTTTTGCAAGAACTTCAATTGTGCAAGCATCTGCTTTCTGGACAAGAATATCACCTGATACACCATTTTCAAATGCGAAAAGCACAAGGTCAACTGCTTCTTCAAGGCTCATAATGAAACGTGTCATTGTCGGTTCAGTAATAGTAATCGGATTTCCCGCTTTAATTTGTTCAATCCAGAGAGGAATAACAGAACCTCTTGAACACATAACGTTACCGTATCTTGTGCAACAGATTTTTGTCTTTTCCGGTGATACAATTCTTGATTTTGCAACAATAACTTTTTCCATCATTGCTTTTGATGTTCCCATTGCGTTGACAGGATATGCAGCTTTGTCTGTTGAAAGACAAATTATACATTTTACTCCTTCATCAATTGCTGCAGTAAGAACATTATCTGTTCCCACAACGTTTGTCTGAACAGCTTCCATCGGGAAAAATTCGCAAGAAGGAACTTGTTTTAAAGCAGCTGCGTGGAAAATATAATCTACTCCGTGCATTGCATTTCTGACAGAATCAATATTTCTGACATCACCGATATAAAACTTTATTTTGTCAGCAGTATCAGGAAGTTTTGCCTGAAATTCGTGACGCATATCGTCCTGTTTCTTTTCATCTCTCGAAAAAATACGAATTTCTCCGATATCTGTATCAAGAAATCTATTGAGTACAGCATTACCAAATGAACCTGTACCACCTGTTATCATAAGTGTTTTGCCTTTAAAAATAGATTCTTTCATTTTACATTCTACCTTTCATCAACTATTTATTTTAAGTTAGCCAAAAATTCTTTCATAACGTCTGCCCAATGCGTATAGTCAAAAATATCTTTCGCTTTTGCAAATGATTTTTGACGCATATCATATAATTTATCGTTTGACACATTGATAGCTCTTCTTAAACCATCACAACAACTTTCAGGTGTGTTGTCGTCAAAAATAAACGCATCTTCTCCATCAATCATATAATCAGGATAGTCGCCCGCACTATTAGTTACTACTACAAGACCCTGCAACATAGCTTCCGGAGCTTTGCTTGGGAAAAGAGCGTTTGTAACAGTGTTGTCCGGCTTTGAAAAATAAAGAAAATCCATCTTCTCATACAATTTCAACAATTCATTGTATTCCATCCAACCTCTGATTTCAAGGCAATCGGAAATGCTGTCAAGAAGATATGCGTCTTTACCTAATCTCTCTTCAATATAATCTCGTTCTTTTCCTATCCAGTAGAACTTCATTTTCTGTCTTTCTTCTTTGCTCAGAAGTTCAATGCCTTTAAGCATCGTCACAATATCATCTTTGCCGAAAGGGATTCCTGCATAAATAAAGTTTTTAACTTCTCCCTCTTCAAGCTTTCTCTCTATGTACTTGTCCTTGTTTCTTTCATAGTCAATTATAACAGGAACTATCGTAGTGTGACAATTCTTTGATTTAAAAAGATTGTCAAGCAGTTTTGAAATTGCAACAATGTTGCCTATTCTCGGATTATAAACGTGTATTCCACGCTTGTTTGCAATATATCTGATGTTCATTTTTCCACCCGGATACTGGTATGGCTGATGCCATTCAACAACGAGTGAAAACATTTTTATTTCTTTTTTTCTTGCATAGTCATTTATACCCTTCATATATATTCCGTTTGAAGAGTAAAGCATTATAATATCGTCTTTGTCGGCTTTTAATTTGTCAAGGACTTTGATAGTATGTGTTGCACTCAACAATTTGTTGTTTATGCGACCAAGTTTACCTTTACCACTTTTTACCGTTGTGTATTTTATGCCTTCATAACAGTAAAGTCCCGTGCTTTCGTCATATTCTCCGTCTGATTCACTTTTCAGACCTATAACCACAAC
>JAFOEP010000090.1 GCA_017380115.1 Clostridia bacterium
AAGATATGGATTTAAGTCTCAAGCTTGTAACTCTCGGGTGTTTGAGATAAATCAATGAATTTTTAACATCAAGAAGATCTTTTTTGAACTGTGTCGTAGGTTTAACTTTAAAATGAGTCTTTTTGTTGTCTATTATATAGTTGCCCCTTGCTATTTTTTTCTTGAACCTGTTAAATCCTGCATAGGGCATACACCAATAATGAGTTGAATAAGTATAGTCTTTTATTCTTACTGCAAATTGAATTTCATCTATTTCTTTGAGGTCGCATTCATAATGAAATGCAGGAAAGGTATTTGTCACAACCTTTGCACGATAGTGGCTGTGTACTGACAAAAACGTGTCGAGTTTTTTATATTCTCCGTTTTCAACAGCATATACATCATAGTCTTTTTCGTCGAGGAAATTAAAGATCGGAGACTTGATAAATCCTGTCATCTTGAATTTATCTTCGTTTATTCTCGGTTTTTGAACTATAACAGTAAAATCCTTCTGTTCGTAAACAGAGTTGTCGTCTATTATCAATTCAAGGTTGTCTTCTGTCTGGTTGAACACAACCTGAGAATTTGTTTTCATCTGTATCCAATAACATGCTCTGTATATGTCAGAGTTGGGCTGATTCAGAATAGTTTCAACATCAACCCTGTTAAGAAGATTTTCAAATCGCTTCATCGCTTTTGCAAATTCTTCTTCGCTGTAATGATAAGGATAAAGTATGTCTGCCGTCAATCTCCAGATAATATCACTCAAAAACATTGATTGATAATACGGCGGCACCTTATCTTCAAAATACTCAAAGAGATTTTCAAAGTGTTTCATTGATGTTTCAAAAAGGTAATAGGCGTGGAAATACATTCCCATAATGCTCGATTCGTTACCCTTGTTATACATATACGTACCGTCAGGACAATAACCCAACTTCATTTTATCCATCAGAACACGGTCGCAATAGTCCTGGTCTTCAAGCTTAAAGCCCGGTGTTGTGTCAAACAAAATGTTGTTTTCTCCGACATTCTTGACGCATACATTAATACGGGTCTGTGCAATATATGGGTTTTCGTTTAAGTCATAAACGCCTTCTTTTTGCAAATATTGAAAACGATAATGAGGTTTGAGAATTATGTCGCCCTTATATCTCGCTTCATTATAAGCCACAAGGTCAACTTCATCATAAACCTTGTCAAAAAATTCTGTTACACTTTTAACAGTTGACTCAGTAAAATAATCATCACTGTCAAGAAAGAACAGGTATTTACCCTGTGCGTGTTTTATTCCGAAGTTTCTTGTTGCAGAAAGTCCTTCGTTTTCTTTCTTGAAGGATTTTATGAAATCATATTTTTCACTATATTCAAGACAAATATCCCAGCTGTTGTCAGGAGAGCCGTCATTTATCACTAAGACTTCCATCTGGGATTTGTCCATAGTCTGATTAACAAGCGAGTCCAAACATATCGGTAGATACTCTTCAACATTATATACAGGAATAATTATACTTGCCTTATATTTAAACTCCATTTTTGTTTCTCCCTTTGATAAAATCAAATTAATAATTAT
>JAFOEP010000091.1 GCA_017380115.1 Clostridia bacterium
TAATATAAACAAATCACGGACTATGGAAATTCCATGGTCCGTTATATTTCGGTAAAACTGTGGTAAGAAGATTTCCGCAAGTTCTTATATCTTGTTATTTAGTCCAGGGGCTTCATTGTTTGGAGAAACTTCTTTACGAAGTGTCTCCCTATGTGGTGTCAGCGTTATATGGCAACTTCTTTTGCTAAATTTTTATTTTAATGTTGAATTTTCTCATCCAGTAATCCATTTGAACAAAATAGGCAATTGTCTGTGGCGTTGTCATAAGTTGACCGTACCACGGTTGAGAATTGCTGTCGTGCAACAACTTTTCAAGCGCATCTTTTCTGACAAATTGCAAAAGAGGAGACGAGCTGTCGCAAATAACAGAAGAAAGCATATTTGATACAATTTTAAGGTATTCAGGATGATGAGTTTTTGGATAAGGACTTTTCTTTCTCCAAAGAATCTCGTCGGGAAGATAATCCTCCATCGCTTTTCTCAACAGACCTTTTTCAAAATGATTGTAGTCTTTATATTCCCATGGGACATTATAAAGATACTCTGCGATTCTGTAATCGCAAAACGGTACTCTGACTTCAAGAGAATTGTACATACTCATTCTGTCTTTTCTTTCAAGCAGGGTTTGCATAAACCAATCAAGATTTAACCGCATCATTTCCTTCATTCTTGATTCAGTCGGAGATAAATCATCTCTTTTGTCTGTGTCGGAAAGTGTAGCTTTGTATTTTGAATAGACATAATCCTGAGGGTTGATTTTACTTGCAAATTCGTCTTTCAAAAAAGAATATCTGTATAAAGTTGATTGCGCCCAGGGGAAACCGTCTATCATTCTGATTGTTTTGTCACGATACCATGGATAACCACCAAATATTTCATCGGCACATTCTCCACTTAATGCAACCGTTGATTGCTTTTTGATTTCTTTGCAAAACAGTAACAATGATGAGTCGATATCAACCATACCGGGCAAATCTCTTGCGTCGACAGCCAGATAAAGAGCGTTTGCAAGATCTGCTGAGTTGATTACTATTTTATGATTTTCTGCGTTGAGATAATCATTCATGATGTCAATATATCTGTTGTCGCTGTCAGGCTGAAATTTGCTTGTTTTAAAATATTTGTCGTTGTCAACATAATCAACTGAAAAAGTATGTAACTGTTGATTGTGTTTTGTGAAATATCTGTCTGCGACTGAAGAAATCAGACTTGAATCAAGTCCTCCTGAAAGGAAAGTACAGACAGGAACGTCTGAAACAAGCTGCCTTTCAATTGAATCTGTGACAAGATATCTGACTTTTTCCAAAGTTTGTTTCAAATTGTCGTTGTGTTCTTTGTCTTTGAGAGACCAGTATCTCCATGTTTTCAAACCGGATTTTGTATACTCTCCGCAATATCCGGCAGGTAATTCGTTGATTCCCTTGAAAATACCATACCCCTGAGTTCTTCCGGGACCTATCAACATCAGCTCAGAAATTGAAGTTAAATCTATTTGTGGTTCAATTCTTTTTGAAGCAAGTAACGATTTGATTTCAGAAGCAAAAAGAAATTCTCCGTTTTTTTCTGAATAGAAAAACGGTTTTACACCTATTCTGTCTCTTGCAAAAAACAGTTTTTGTTCTTTTTCTTCCCAAACGGCAAACGCAAATATGCCGTTAAACTTTTCAACGCATTTGTTTTTCCATTTTATATATGATTTGAGCAAAACTTCTGTATCAGAATGACCGTTGAAAGTAAACCCATATGATTTGAGCTCACTTCTCAATTCATCTGTGTTGTATAACTCTCCGTTGTATACTATTATATATTCATTTTCATAAACTTTTTGATTAATTTTATTTTCACTATAAAAATCAGAAAATTCTTCTTCTTTTAATTCTATAA
>JAFOEP010000006.1 GCA_017380115.1 Clostridia bacterium
GGTTGAAAAAATAGAAGATATAAATAGTGATGTTATCAAAAATGCACCGTTAATTGATGTCATTGACGAAAATGGTTATGGCGGTTGCAATCAATGCTATTACCTTTCAAGCGGAAAAATCGGCGTAATTGCTCATCAGGTATATACAAAAATCCGTGATGACGGTAGAGAAGAAAGAGTTTATATCAACACTGCATTTATATTTGATCCGATTGAAAGAAAAACACTTGATTTCAAAATCATTGGTACTCGTCGCTGCTACCCTGCTTCAGAACATATCAGAATCAAACCCGATTTAGTTCCTCTTGACGATACTGTTTTCACATCAGGCATTACAATGCGTGATGACGGCAAGGTTGATTTATACAGTGGTCTTTCAGACGCTCTTCAAGGAAGAATAACAATTGATTATCCTTTTAAAGATTATGGTGAAATAGTTTACGGAAATACATTGTTAGGTAAATAATAATGAAATCAAAAGCTTTTATGATTTTAAAAAATGCACTTCTGAACAACAATCTATATAGTATACGTATTGAAAATGGAAAAATTGCAGAAATAACAGATAATTGTAATGACGGATTTGACTGCAAAGGATTACTTGTTTTGCCGGGACTCATTGACATTCATTCGCACGGTTTTTACGGTATGGATACGATGGACGCAACGTTGAACGATATTGCCTGTAAACTTGCCACAAAAGGCACAACGTCGTGGCTTCCAACAACAATGACAGCTTCTTTCGATGATTTGAAAAAAGTGACTGAATCTTCTTTAAAATCATCAGGATGTAATATCTTGGGTTTTCATCTCGAAGGTCCTTTTATCAGCACAGAATATAAAGGAGCACAGAACGAAAATCATATAAGGGTTGCTGATTTTGATGAACTGAAATCTTACAAAAATGTGCGTATGATTACCGTTGCACCTGAAATTGACGGTAATATGGATTTTGTTAAAAAAGCTGCTGAAGCAGGATATATTGTTTCTCTTGGTCATACAGCAGCAAATTACGAAACTGCTTGTAAAGCTTTTGACAAAGGTGCTTCTTGCGTGACTCATATGTACAACGCTATGCCTGCTTTTCACCACAGAGATACCGGCGTTATCGGTGCAGCATTTATGAAAAAACAATACGCTCAAATTATTTGTGACGGTTTACATGTTTCAAAGCCTGCTATTCTGACAGCTTATAAAATGCTTGGACCTGAAAGAATGATATTAATCAGCGATTCTATTCGTCCTGCCGGATTATCAGACGGAAATTATGAATCTGGTGGACTTTCTGTTAAACTTCAAAACGGTGAATGCAGATTGAAAGACGGAAATCTTGCGGGTAGTGTAGCTTCATTGCTTGATTGTGTTAAAAAAGCAATTGAATTCGGAATCCCTTTTAATGATGCTGTTCGTATGGCAAGTCGTACTCCTGCTGAGCTGCTCAATATTAACAAGGGAATCGTTGATGTAGGATACGACGCTGATTTAATTCTTACTGACAATAACATTAACCTGAAACACGTTTTTATTGGTGGCAAACAATACATATGATTATATAACAATAACCGTTCTCTGATGAGAACGGTTTTTCTGATTTTAAGTTTCAAAGCGTTTATTTTATATTGTGAACTGATTTTCACCTGCAACAACTGAATAAGGTTTACCATTGATTTTAAGAGTATAAGCGTCATTTGAAACAACTTTACAATTGTTTTCTACAGCCTCAATGTCTGTTAATATCTTGCCAAAACGAAGATTTTTTATGCCTATTTTCCCTTTCAATGTGTCAGGTTTTGCCCATTCAACAAGATTTTGAAAAGCATCTATTGTATGGAATCCAAGCACAAACTCAATATAAATTGAAATCGGGAACAATGCTGACCAACCACAAAAATCGGGGCGTACATATTTACCGTTTGCACATTCATTTTCAGAAGGTTTGTATTCTTCAGGTGAATAACATTCCCAAAGTGTGTGTGGTTCAAATTCTACATAAGTTTTATATATATGTTCAAGCAATTTGCAAGAAGCTGAATGTGCCTCATTTAAAAATCCGTAGTTCTTCATTCCAATCAATGTAGCATAAGCAGTTGGAGCCCAGACTGCACCACGCCAATATGCTCCAAGCGGATTGTAGTCATTGTCACTTCTTGAAAGAGAAACAAGTGGTACAACACCACCAAAAGTTTTTGGATTTTCTATCTGTTTTATTAAAGCTTTTGCCTGTTCTTCTGAAGCAATACCAGCTGTTAATGTCCAATATGATGCAATTGACATTACCTTATAAAATTCATGTGTATTGCAATCAATATCATAATAAAAAGAATCTTCTTTGTCCCAATAAAAGTTATTAACGATACTTTTCTTTTCAGAAAATTTGTCATACCATATTCTTTCGTTTTCTGCATCGTCAACCAAAGCAAACATTTTTGATATAAAGCTCATTATATTCAGGGTGTTCTTCACAAATCGGTACAGGTATATATTCCTTCCAATCAGAAGCTCCAAACTTGGTTCCCACGGTGTCATCTCCTTCATCAAAAAAGACTATTGAAAAACCGACAAATTA
>JAFOEP010000092.1 GCA_017380115.1 Clostridia bacterium
GCTTACGAACAATGTGCAGGTTTTTTAAGGATTTCCGGAGGAAAAAATATCCTTGATAACACGGGAGTTCATCCGGAATCTTATGAAGCAACAGAAAAAATATTGAATATTTGTTCTTATAATCTTGATGATGTGCTGAATTCGAATATATCGGATTTGTCAGAAAAAATAGAATCAATAGGAAAAGAAAAAGTTGCAGAACAAATTGGTGTGGGAGTACCAACTCTTGAAGATATAGTTAAAGAAATTACGAGACCGGGCAGAGACCCTCGTGACACATTGCCTCCTCCGATGCTCAGAACAGATGTTATGGACATAAATGATCTGAAAATCGGAATGGAAATGAAAGGCACAGTAAGAAATGTAATTGATTTTGGCGTTTTTGTGGATATCGGAGTTCATCGTGACGGACTTGTTCATATTTCGCAAATATCCCAAAAAAATATTAAACATCCATCTGAAGTTCTTCAGGTCGGTGACATCGTTACTGTCTGGATAAAAGAAGTTGACGTAAAGAAAAACAGGATTTCGTTGACAATGCTTCAGGAAAAACTGCAAAAAGACATTCAAAAGGAGAATTGAAATGGCAGGTTACGAACAATTTTTTAAAGACAAAAACTCTGAACGTTATATGATTTACGGCAGAGTAGACATGATGATTAAACATGTCAGAGAAGGTCATTATGTTGTTGATGATGAAAAACTCGGTGATTTTTATTTTACAGAGGGTCAACAGTATAATCACACTCTTAAAGATGCTGAATGGAGAAAATTCGGAGCTGACGAACGTTGGGGCGAAAAAGAATATTACTGTTGTTTCAAACACAGCTTTGATATTCCTGAACGCTTCAAAGGTCAGAATGTATATTATCAGGTGATGCCGGTTGAAAGAGACTGGTACCACGATACTCAGTTTATTGTTGAAGTAAACGGACAGATATTACAGGGCTCAGACCTGAATCACCAGGACGTCAAGCTTCTTGATTGCGCAGAAGGAAATGAACATTTTGATATTGTTTTGTATGCATACTCAGATGATTATACATTCAGAACAAAAAAAGTTATGGGAGCAAGACTTTATGTTATTGATGAAATGACAAAAGATTTGCTTTATGATCTTCAGGCTCCTCTGTTTACTGCAAACTGCTATGATTTCGATGACGATCAGAGAGTTTATATTCTCAAACATCTTAATGAAGCAGTTAATTTGCTTGAAATTGACAGCCCTGACGAAGAAGTTTATAAAGAATCTGTAAAAAAATGCAGAGCATATCTTGACAAACATATCTATGGAAAACAGACCTGTGAAGCAGTTGCTTCATGTATTGGTCATACACATATCGACGTTGCATGGCTTTGGAGAATCCGTCAGACTCGTGAAAAAGCAGGAAGATCCTTTGCAACTGTATTGAAATTGATGGAAGAATATCCTGAATATAAATTTATGTCATCTCAGGCACAGCTTTACGATTTCGTAAAACAGGATTATCCTGAGGTGTTTGAAAGAATCAAACAGGCAGTTAAAGACGGCAAATGGGAAGTTGAAGGTTCAATGTGGGTTGAACCGGACACAAATGTACCATCAGGTGAATCACTTGTAAGACAATTCCTTATAGGAAAGAGATTTTTCAAAGAAGAGTTCGGCGTTGACACAAAGATTATGTGGGAACCGGACACATTCGGATATTCACCTGTGCTTCCACAGATTATGAAAAAAAGTGGCGTAAATTATTTCATGACAACAAAACTTTCATGGAACGAATTTAACCGTGTACCTTATGATACATTTATGTGGAGAGGTATTGACGGAAGTGAAGTGTTGACTCACTTCTCACCATCAAGACCAATTGACGACAAAAAAGGATTCCAGACAACTTATAGTGCTGACCTTCATCCTCATGATATCATTGGTGGCTGGAGAAGATATTCACAAAAAGATCTTAACAAAAATTATCTTTGCACATTCGGCTTCGGTGACGGTGGCGGCGGTGCTACAAGAGATATGCTCGAATATCAGAGAAGAATTGAAAAGGCATCCCCGGTTGTCCTAAAACAGTTCTTGAACCATCAATCGAATTTTTTAAACGTCTTGAAAAAGATACCAAAAACAACAGACGTCTTCCGACATGGGTTGGAGAATTGTATTTTGAATTCCACCGTGCAACTCTGACTTCTCAGGCAGCAAACAAGAGAAACAACAGAAAAATTGAAATTGCACTTCATAACCTTGAAGCTCTTGGCGTTATTGCAAACCTTGAATCAGGTTCAGAATATTCAAAACAAGAGCTCAGAGATATCTGGAAGAAAATACTTACCAACCAATTCCACGACATATTGCCGGGTTCATCAATCAGAAGCGTGTACGAAGATTCAGACAAAGAATATGCTGAACTTTTTGAAGACATTAATGCAAGAATTGACAACAAACTCAATGCAATTGTTTCAAAAATCAGCAGTGACAAAAATTCTCTTATCGTGTTCAATACTCTTGGCGCAAAGAGAGATGATATTGTTTTTGTTGAAATGCCTGAAATAGCAAACTTCAAGATTGTTGATGCTGACGGCAAAGAAATGAAATATCAGAAAACTTTTGACGGAAAACTTTGCTTCCTGGCAAAAGATGTTCCTGCTATGGGTTATAAAGTGTTCAACATTGTTGAAGGCGAAGCAAAAGATTTCGGCAAAATCTATGCAACAAATAAAGTTTTCAGAAACAAATATATTAAAGCTAAGTTTGACAAATCAATGCAGATTGTAAGCCTCTATCATAAGGCAGCAGGCAGAGAAGTTGTTATGCCGGGCGGCGCATTGAACAGACTTGTTTGCTATGATGACAGACCGCATAACCATGACGCATGGGATATCAAATCATTCATCGAAGAAAAATCATGGAATGTTGACAATGTTGTCAGCAGCGAAATTGTTGAAAATGGTGCTGTAAGATGTGTATACAAAGTTGTAAGAAAATTCAGAAGCACTGAATTTGTTGAGTATATCATTGCTTATGCAGACAACGACAGAATTGACGTTATTCTTGACTTTGATTGGAAAGAAACTCGTGTTCTTCTCAGATTGGAAAATGACGTTGATATCAATTCTGATACAGCAACATTTGATATCCAGTTTGGTAACGTTAAGAGAGCAACTCACGAAAATACTCTTTGGGATTTTGCTCAGTTTGAAACAATGGGACACAAATGGATAGACTTGAGTGATAACGGATTCGGATTCTCTCTTATCAACGACAGTAAATATGGTCACAGCATTAAAGACAAGAAAGTCAGAACATCTGTTGTTCGTTCTTCAATGTGGCCTTGCACAGATCAGGACAAAGAACATCAACACGCTGAATTTTCTCTTTATGTTCATAACGGTTCAGTTTCTCAGTCAAATGTAATTGCTCAGGCAAACTCTCTGAACATACCGTTGATTTGTGTTGCAACAGGAAAAAACAAGGGCAACCTTGACGCTTCATATTCATTTGCTTGTGTTGACAAGTCAAATATCATTATTGACACTGTCAAAATGGCAGAAGACACTGACGAAACTGTTGTTCGTCTTTATGAAACATGGAACAATAAATCTAAATGTACTCTCAGCTTCAATCGTGAAATCAAAAAAGCTTATGTTACAAATCTGATTGAAGAAGTTGAAAACGAGCTTGATGTTAAGAATGGAAAAGTTGAATTGGACTTCAATCCTTTCGAAATCAAAACTATTAAAGTTACATTTTAACAAAAAAATACAGGCTGTCTGAACAGCCTGTATTTTGTAAGCTTAAATTGGTAAAAATTAACAATATTGTGAACAACAAATTTTCTAAATATTCAAAAAAATTACAAACAAAAATGAATAAAAGAGTTATAATATATTCATAAAAGAAAATGGGAGGAAAAATTATGGCATCGGAAAAAGTTTTAATTGTAGATGACGATACAAATATTTGCGAGTTGTTAAGACTTTACCTTGAAAAAGAGGGATTTGTGACATCAATAGCAAATGATGGCGAAAGTGCGATTACAATTTTCAAGCAAGAGCAACCGGACATTATGCTTTTGGACATTATGTTGCCGTCGCTTGACGGATGGCAGGTGTGCAGGGAAATAAGAAAGTTTTCCGATACACCTATTATAATGATAAC
>JAFOEP010000093.1 GCA_017380115.1 Clostridia bacterium
GGATTTCACCCACAGTTATATCCGGATTATTTACGCCTAATATTATAGCACGAATTGTGTTTTCATGCAAGTCTTTTATGTGTTGAGGAGTAATCATATTTGTTCTGTAAAGATATGAAAATTTCAGGTTTTCTGTTTTTGGGTTTATCATTGCAAATGTATAAAGGGGCATTATGTATCTGCCAAGATTATATCCTTCAAATTCAAAGTCCCAACCGTTCATCGTGTCTTTGTTGAAAGGAAACCATGAAAACATCATTGAAGATGATGCGGCAATCGGACTGTAATTGAAAAGTTTTCGTACAAGCGTACGACATTCAAGATAAGGATAATCCATATGCTTGAAGAGGGTATATTGAAGTTCAGCCATTTTTTCAAGCGCTTGTTTAAATGTGACATCCTCTTCGATGACAATTCTCCATGGAAGCGGTTCTGCAAGCGTGCCACCTGCTCGTTTTTCTTTAAGTGTCTTTCTTCTTGTGCAAAGAGTGACGAAATACATATCAGGTGTTCTGTAATTGATTTTTGAGATATGAAGCTTCATGCCAAGCTGCATCAGACATTCAGGACTGATTTGATTGTTGTTCATAAAATCAATAATAATTTTGCTTTCTTGCGTTGGAACAACAAACTTTGTTAACTCAGCTTTATCATGGAAAGGGTCAAAGCAGGAGGGCGCTCTTAAATCGGGCTTTTTCTTTTTGAGTCTTTCATTTTCAAGAAGCTCAGGACCATGAACACCTGCATAGAGAGGGTCGCCGTCTTTCATGAAAAATTCTGTATAGAATTTTTCCTCTTTTGCGAGGTTATAAGGATTGTTGATATATTCCAATTCTTTTATGATACAATCTTTATATGTTCCCAACGGTTTTGGCATTGGTGCACCGTCTTTGAGATGCTCGTAAATTTTCAGCAAATCAGAGAAGAATGTGAAAACGGCTGATGCATCCATACAAAGATGACAAACGTTAAGATATATTCCGTATCTTCCGTCATAGGAATGGAAAAACTTTATTCTGAAAGTTTCACCTTTGAGATGACGGATAGGCTTTTGTGCGTCTTTTGTCAGGACTTGAATTTGCTCTTCTTTTGTTTTAAATGATAATACTTCAACATTATTAACTTTAAATTCGTCAATAAAATATTGTTTATATTTTCCTTTTTTCTTCAGGAAACGTAATCGCAAGCAGTCATTTCTTTCAATTTCAATGTTGAGAGCTTCTTTTAACAAGTCAAAATCAATTTCTTTTTCTGTAACAATTGAAACGGGAATCTGAATGACTTGCTTGTGAAAGAAACTGTATTTGAGCATAAAATTAATCATTTCTTGTGGGGGAATAAGGTCAAAAAATTCTGCGTTATGAGGAATCATTTGTTTTCTCCTTTTTTGAAAACAATCGACTTGTTTCTTTTGATTTTTCCGCTTGAAGTTTTCTCAAAAGGCTCATCTCTGAGTCTTGTAATCGAAATATAATGAGACGATTCTGCGTCGGCATTGAGATTGTCAACAATGTTTTCGATTTCTTGTTTTATATCTGCAATGTTGTTAGATTCTGCATATTCAGAATCAGGGAAAATTTCGGCAACAATAAAATCTTTTTCGCCATAAACCATAACTTCATTAATGATTGGAAATGTGTTAAATTTCTTTTCAATGGCTTCCGGAGAAACATTTTCACCGTTAGAGAGGATAATAAGGTTTTTAACTCTTCCCGTAACAAACAGTTGACCGTCTTCAGTTATTTGGCCGATATCACCGGTTTTCAGCCAACCATCATCAGTAAACATTTCTTTTGTTTCTTCGGGCATTTTATAATATCCCAACATTTTTGTTGGTGTATCAACCTGGATTTCTTCATTCTGTATTCTGACACGGCAGATTTCAATAACACGTCCTACAGATTCTTTTGACACTTTTTCGTCGGGGACAGAGATTCTGCAACCGGCTTCAGTCATACCGTAACCCTGTCTTAATGAAATACCAAGTTCAGCAAATTCATCAACTAATTCAGAGCTGAGATAAGCGCCACCTGAAATTAACCATTTAAGGTTTTTGCCCAACACGCTTTCAACAGCTTCTTTCTTTGACATATCAGGATTTTTGTTTATGACAAATTTAATTCTCTGCAAAAGATGTTGTGCGATTGTAGGCACAACTCTCATAACATAAGGCTGAAAAAGATTAAGGTTTTTAAGCAAATCTGAAAGGTTTTCGCTAAGGCAAAGCTGTACGCCGTCTTTAAGATTCTTGATAAAGTCTCCTGAAAAACAGAATACATGATGCATTGGTAAAACGCTCATTGCACTTTCGTGTTCGTTAAATGCAGAGCAATAATCTTTATACATAATATTTCCGACAAGACAATCAGAAGAAAGCATAACACCTTTTCTGATTCCTGTTGTGCCGGAAGTATAAATTATCAGGCAACATTCTTTTTTGTTTACTTCAAAATCAGAAAGAGATTTATATTCAGATTCATCGGAATATGTTTCATATAATTCTTCAAAGCTTTCCTTATCACTGAGATTTTTGTAGTATCTGATGTTTTTGCAATTTTGTTTTATGTATTCAATGTTATCTGCGAAGTTGTTGTCATAAACAAGAAGGTCAATGTCTGCGCTTTGGAAAAGCTCAGAGGCTTCTTCTTTTGAAATTTCGGGTGCAAAGGGGATGACAACGCTTCCGCTCATTATAATTCCTGATATACAGGTAATATATTCGTAATTTGTTTTGCCGACAACGGCAACGTGCATTTTTTTGTTTGAAATGCTTCTTATGTATCTGCAAACGGCATTACTGTGATTTTTAAGACAATTATAGCTTTTGGTTTCAATTTTGCCGTCACGGACAAATTTTATGAAAGTTTTATCTGCATATTTTTCGGCTTGTCGATAGAGAAGTTCTTTTAAACTCGGAGCAAAAAATTCAGACATTTTATTATTCCTTTCAACTTTTAATATTCAGATAATTTTAACATTTTTAAACTATAAAGTCAACAAATCAAAATATAAAGAAGTCGCCAATTCGCTGACACCACATAAGGAAATATTTCTTTAAAATGTGAACTTACGGCACAATAATGCGTTAAAACCACCGATACATCGTAATCGGTGGTTTGCTTCTTTTCTTGTACACGCAATTTTGTTCGAAAAAACAAAAACTTCCTTAGAGGCACACTCCGTAAGGAAGTGTGCCTCAGTTATATTCGCCTTGCGGCGAGTGATATTGCTTCGCAGTGATATGATGCTTCGCATCGTGATATTCTCCTTCGGACAGTTTTGGAGGCGAATATAATATCACTGAAACCATAAGGTTTCAATATCACTCTTTAGAAATATCTCGCCGTTGGCGAGGTATTCTAAGGAATATCACTGTGAGACCTGTCTCACAATATCACTTATTATTCTTATCTTTGAGATAGGTTAATTTTAATATAGTTACGCACTTTTTGAAAGTGCGTAACCCACTATGACACTTTCAACAGAGAAGTGTCAATTTCATTACAAAAGAAAAAAGAAGAAACTAAAACATGTTTAATAATGTTTTTATAATTTGTTCCTAATCTGTGATAAATCGATTTTGTCATTTACTTATGTTATGGTTGAGGAACAATAGGGACAAAACGATACAAAAAATTCCCCACCTGTGTACTATAACAGTTACAAGTGGGGAATTCTATTTTCCAATAAGTTTAATCACTTAACAGGTCTTCATAAGTTATATTAAATACTTTAGCAAATGCAATTATTTCTATATCCGTAACAAACCGTTTACCACATTCAATTCGTTGAATGGCGTTTTTATCAATATCAATCCCAACTAACTGCATTTTATCAGCAAGCTCTCTTTGAGAAATCTTTAGCGCTATGCGGAATTTAGCTATATTTTTACCACAAATATTATTTAATCCGTCATTAGTTTTGTTTATAAACATAAATATCCCTCATCTATTGACATTTAGTGCTTGTCAATATAGAAATTATATGTTATAATCATTTGAAATATGACATTTACTGAATGTCAAAATAGGAGGAATAAAAAATGTCAAAGAAATTAATTTCACTAGTTCTTGTTATTTGTATTCTTTTCTGTTTGTCTGCGTGTGGGACAACAGAAACAAATAGCAAACCAACCGACACACCAACTGAATCTCAAACAGTCATCGAACAAGATACGGATGAAAACACATTGCGAGAAGAAGACAGTCAAGTATCATCTAATACCGTAGAAACAAATGAAAATGATACTACGCAAACACAGACGCAAACTAATCAATCAAAACCTACAAGCACTACAAATCAGCCAACACACACTCACAGTTATTCAAATGCTACCTGCACTTCACCGAAAAAGTGCTCTTGTGGTGCAACTGCCGGAACAACACTAGGACATCAATTCTCATCTGCAACCTGTACAAGCCCTAAAATTTGTAGTCGTTGTGGAACTGCAAGCGGAAACGCACTCGGTCATAACTATTCTGCCGCAAATTGCAATTCACCGAAAACTTGTACACGCTGTGGACAAAC
>JAFOEP010000094.1 GCA_017380115.1 Clostridia bacterium
GTTATTGTTGCAATTGGTACAACGGGTGCTGTTTTAGGAAAAGAACTTAAACGTTGTGATTCAACAACTATTGATTGTCTTGGTCTTTTAGATGTAAACGCTGTTGAAAGAAAAGAAATTTACGGAGACGATATCCATTTCACTTTAAACGATGAAAACAAAACTGAAATTGTCGGTGTTCAGATTCATCTTGTTGATTTCTTCAACGAAAACACTTCTCAACCTCTTGGCAATATCGTTTACGGAAAAGGAAACAACGATTGTGATTATACAGAAGGTTGTAGAAAAAACAATGTAATATTCACAAATGCATTAGGTCCTGTTTTTGTTAAAAACCCTTGGTTTACTCAAATGGTTATCAAAGATGCCCTCAAAGCAAAAGGCATTGATGATATCGAAGACCTGGATGACTCAGTTTTTGATATTGAAAGAAAATCCGCAGAACTTATTAAACTCTTTATTAAAAACAAAACGGAGAAACAATAATGTATCCTTGCATTGATATTAAACTTGACGGCATTTTGCATAACATTTCACTTCTTAAAAACAAGTGTAAAGAAAACAATATTGATTTCTGCCTTGTTACCAAAATGCTTGTCGGTTATAAAAAACTTGTTGAATATATTATAGATAATGCCGACATCAGAATTATATGTGATTCAAGAATCAAGAATTTTTCTGCATTTTCTGAAATAGATGTTGAAAAATGGTTGATTCGTTCACCTATGATTTCAGAAGTTGAAGACGTTATCAGATATTCAGACGTCAGTTTTAACACCGAGCTTGATGTTATTGAAAAGCTTAATGTTGAAGCAAAAAAGCAAAATAAAATCCACAGAATAATTCTTGTTTACGAATCGGGAGACCTTCGTGACGGTTGTTATATCAACGAGCTTTCAGATATTATCAGCGAATGTCTTATGATGGAAAACATTCAGATTTACGGCATTGCAACAAATTTAAGCTGTGTGAATGATACCCTCCCCGACAAAGATAATATGGCTGATTTCGATGACACTATTAAAAAACTTGAAAATCACTTCAACAGAAAATTCAAGGTTGTTTCAGGTGGTGCCTCAAGTTCAATTCCTATGCTTTATAAAAATGAACTGCCCGAATCCATAAATAACCTGAGAATGGGTGAAGCCGTTTATCTTGGAAATATACCTGTTATTGATGAACCTTTTGAAAATGCTAAAACAGACAATTTTATTCTTAAAGCTGAAATTATTGAGCTGAAAAGCAAACCGTCTGTACCTGGTGTTAAATTGGAAGAAACAAGCTTAATCAGAAAACGTGCTATTGTTGCTTTGGGCAAACAGGATGTTTATCTCCCCGGTCTTAAATGTGTTGATGAAAGCTGTACTGTTGTAGGTGGAAGCAGTGACCACATCGTTGTTGATGTGTCTGATTCCGAAACTCAATACAAAGTCGGAGATATTATTGAATTTAATATGTCTTACAATTGCGTTCTTAACGCTATGAATTCAAAATTTGTATTTAAAAAATCCTTTATTAAATAATTATTTTACCAAGCCAATTTCTTTTTGAAGTTGGCTTTTTTTATTGACTTATATTTTCTTTAGTGATATCATAATAATAGTCATATTAATATTACTGTAAACATTTGCTTACTTTTTTGGAGGGGTAAAATTGGATACAAAAGAAATTACAAAACTTTTATTTACTGTCCAGCCACATTGGCACAATAATATTGGTAAACCGTTTAAAAAGGTTATGCTTGACGGTCTTAGCCCGGCTATGTTTTATTGCATAAACGTTTTATCAAAATCAGAAAATGATTTAACAATCACTGAGTTAGGCAAGAAACTTGATATGCCAAAACAACAATTGACTAAAATCACAACAAAACTTGTAGATTCCGGTTTTATTGAGAGAAAAACTGACAACAACGACAGAAGATTAATACTTCTACACCCTACAAATAAGGCTAATAATTATATTGAGAGTTTTTCAAAGCATATTGAAAACTATTACATTGAGATGATTAACTCACTTAGTGAGAAAGACAGGGATAATTTTGGTAAATCTCTAAAAACTATTCTTGATGTTTTTGAAAAGTTACCCAAAGGAGAAAATAAATAATGAACAAGATAAAACAACTTTCAAAATGCATTCGTGAATATAAAAAACCAACAATTATTACGTTTGTTCTTATAATTCTTGAAGCTGTTATTGAAACTTTTATTCCCTTTATAACTGCTAATCTTGTTAACAACATCAAAGCAGGTGCATCAACAAACGAAATTCTTGAAACAGGTATTTTTCTGATATTTCTTGCAGCATTATCTCTGATGTGTGGCGCATGTGCAGGATTTACCTGTGCAAAGGCTTCTGCCGGTTTTGCAAAAAACATCAGAAATGATGTCTTTACCAAAATACAATCATTTTCATTTTTCAATATAGACAAATTTTCAACAGCATCTCTTGTTACAAGGCTTACAACTGACGTAAACAATGTTCAGATGTCCTATATGATGATTATAAGAACTGCAATCAGAAGTCCGTTGATGCTCATTTTTTCAACCGTTATGGCTTATGTTATGGGTGGTTATCTCGCTTCTGCTTTTGTTATTGTTATTCCTATTCTTGCTGTCGGTCTTTTTCTTGTCGGAAAATTTGCCATGCCCGCTTTCAAGAAAGTCTTTAAGAAATACGACAAGCTTAATGAATCCATTGAAGAAAATGTTCGTGGAATGAGAGTTGTAAAAGGTTTTTCAAGAGAAGAATACGAAAAAATTAAATTTAACCGTGCTTCAAGTAATATATGCAATGATTTCACAAAAGCTGAAAGAATTGTTGCCTTAAACACTCCTTTGATGACTCTTTGTATGTATATCAATATGGTGTTCATTCTTTTTGTTGGCTCAAAACTTGCTATAACATCAGGTGGAACTACTGTTGATGTTGGTCAGATTTCAGCAATGATAACTTACGGTATGCAAATTTTAATGTCGTTGATGATGCTTTCAATGATTTATGTTATTCTGACTATGTCAGCAGAATCAGCAAACAGAATTGTTGAAATTCTTAATGAATCACCTTCTATCTCAAACCCTGAAAACCCTGTCAGAGAAGTTAAAGACGGCTCAATTGATTTTAATGATGTTGATTTTAAATATTCTGAAAGAGGAAAGAAATTTGCTTTAAGCAATGTCAAATTGCATATCAGCTCAGGTATGACCGTTGGTGTTATCGGCGGTACAGGGTCAAGCAAATCGACGCTTGTTCAACTCATACCGAGATTATATGATGTCACAAACGGCTCTGTCTGTGTCGGTGGAATAAACGTTAAAGAATATGACATTGACACTCTTCGTCAGATGGTTGCAATGGTTTTGCAGAAGAATGTTCTGTTCTCAGGCACTATTATTGACAATCTTCGTTGGGGCAACGAAAACGCAACAGAAGAAGAAATTGTTGAGGCATGTAAACTTGCACAAGCAGATGAATTTATTCAAAGATTCCCTGACAAATATCAGACTAAAATTGAACAAGGTGGCACTAATGTGTCAGGTGGACAAAAACAACGTCTTTGTATTGCAAGAGCGCTTCTTAAAAATCCTAAAATTCTGATTCTTGATGACTCCACAAGCGCCGTTGACACAAAAACTGACGCACTTATTCGTGAAGGTTTCAAAAAATATATTCCCGAAACAACGAAAATTATAATTGCTCAACGTATTTCTTCCGTTATGGATGCCGATATGATAGTTATTATGAACGATGGTAAGATTAACGCAGTCGGTACCCACGATGAACTTATAAACAACAATGAAATTTACAAGGAAATATATGAGCAACAAACAACGGGAGGTGATAACAATGAATAAGGCAATGCCACAAAAAAAACAAAAAACGCTTGGCAGAACAATTAAGCTTTTGTTTAAGTTTTATCCTGTTCTTACACCCATCACAATTTTTTGTATCCTCTTTTCTGCCGGTGCATCAGCCATTCCTGATGTTTTGATTCAGAAGGTCATTCAAATCATTGAAACATGGCAGCAGCAACGTGATTGGCAATCTGCTTTCAAGGAAATAATGCCTACTATGATATTTCTCATTGTGATGTATATTCTTTCACTTGTTGCCGTTACTGTCTATTCACAGCTTACTGCATATATCACTCAGGGTTTTCTCAACAAAATGAGAATAAATATTTTCTCAGGTATGCAAAATCTTCCGATTGAATTTTTTGACACAAACAAGCATGGGGATATAATGAGTTATTATACCAACGACATCGACACTCTTCGTCAGCTGATTTCTCAATCTCTCCCCTCTCTTATCCGTTCATTTTCTGTTTTAATTGCACTTTTCGGAATTATGATTTATTACAGTTTATGGATGACAATTATTACACTTCTTGGTGTATTTCTGATTCTTATTGTCACAAAAAAAGTTGGTGGTGGCTCTGCAAAATATTTTATCAGACAACAAAAGTCTGTTGGTAATCTTGAAGGCTTTGCACAAGAAATGATGAACGGTCAAAAAGTTATCAAAGTTTTTTCGCATGAATCAAAATGTATTGACGATTTCAAAGATACAAACAATTCACTTTTTAATGACAGTTACAAGGCTCACGCTTTTGCAAGTACTCTCGGACCTATCATTATGAATATAGGCAACGTTTTCTATGTCCTCGTTGCAGTTATCGGTGGTATTCTACTTTCGTTGAACATCAAAAACATCAGTCTTTCCGGCAGTGCTTTTGGAATCAGTATTCTTATACCATTTCTGAATATGACTAAACAGTTTACAAGTAACGTCAATCAGGCTTCCCAGCAAATAAACTCTATTATTATGGCTATGGCAGGTGCATCAAGACTTTTCTCTTTAATGGACAAAAAAAGTGAAGTTGATGACGGTTATGTTACACTTGTCAATGTTGAATCTGATGAAAACAATAACCTTGTTGAATCAAAAAAGCGTACTAACAAATGGGCGTGGAAGCATCCTCACGAAGATGGTACAATAACATTCACTCCTTTAAAAGGTGATGTTTCAATTACAAACGTTGACTTTTCATATGTAGAAGGTAAAGAAATATTGCACGACATTAACGTCTATGCAAAACCAGGTCAGAAGGTTGCTTTTGTCGGCTCAACAGGTGCAGGTAAAACAACTATAACAAATCTGATAAATCGTTTTTATGATATCGCAGACGGAAAAATAAGATATGACGGTATAAACATCAACAAAATCAAAAAATCTGATTTAAGACGTTCTCTCGGCATTGTATTGCAAGAAACAAATCTGTTTTCCGGAACTGTTCTTGACAATATCAGATATGGCTATCTTGAAGCTACCGATGAAGAATGTTTTGAAGCAGCAAAGTTGGCTGGTGCCGATGATTTTATTTCTCGTTTACCTGACGGTTACAACACTTATCTTTCAAACAACGGAGCTAACCTGTCACAAGGTCAAAGACAGCTTATTTCTATTGCAAGAGCTGCCGTTGCAAATCCTCCAGTTATGATCCTCGATGAAGCCACTTCTTCAATTGACACAAGAACTGAAGCCATCGTTCAGAAAGGTATGGCTAAGCTGATGGAAGGCAGAACTGTATTTGTTATTGCTCACAGGCTTTCAACGGTTAAAAGTTCTGACGTTATTATGGTTCTTGAACACGGAAGAATAATTGAACGAGGTAACCATGAAGAATTGATTGATAAAAAAGGCGTATATTATCAACTTTACACTGGTGCTTTTGAACTTGATTGATTTATTTAATTACCCGTTATGAAAATGCTCATAACGGGTAATCTTTTTTATGCTGATTTATTGTTTTTATGCTTTCAATGACAACAAGATATTCAATGATTTGAGATATTTTGTATGAAATGTAAAAATTGTTTTTATTGCTTTCATTTTATTGACATTAACCTGTTTTAATTATATAATATAGATTGTTAAATTTTTAAATAAGTTTTTACGGAGGATTAGAAAATTGGGTTACACATTAAGTGAAA
>JAFOEP010000095.1 GCA_017380115.1 Clostridia bacterium
AATCTAAAATTCTCATTTTCTCTGCTCCGAAAAAATTATTTTATATTATCTGTTATCATTTTCTCAATTGTTTTCATATCTGTTGAGAACACAAGATATACATAATCTCCCTGTGTTTTTACAGATGAGTTTTTGATTATATCATACTGGTCAGGATTGTAGTCCACATTTGTTTCCTGTGATAACTTAACAAATGAATTAAGTTTTTCTATGATAGCATCTTTGCTGTCTGCTGAATTTGATTTTATGATTACAACTGTGTCTGCAAGAGTTGCTTCCTGTGCAGTCATAAACACATAATCGCTATACATATTCTGTTCGATGCCGTATCTGCTTGAAAGTGATTTTTCTTTAACTGATACCATTGTCGGAAAATCTATTACTGCTGCTATTTCGTCATATATACTTTCACATGATTTTACGTTAACCTGGCTTGTTGAATTGTTTGTCGATGTGTCTGTGTTGCTATCTCCTTTTGAACAAGCTGATACTGTTAAAATAACAGATACTGCCATTAAAATTGCAACTAATTTTTTCATTTTTTATTCCCCCAAAACAATATTAATTTTTATTCCTTTTCACACTGTGAAAAGTATATCACATTTTTCGACATTATTCAATAGGATTTTTAAAGAAATTATTTTTATTTACTATTGAATTACACTATATTTTGTGGTATTATATTACAAATACTCAAATAAATGTATATGTGGAGGTATAAGGTTATGGGCAATCCCTTAGTTAAAATCATCGGTTTTACTACCACTGATGAAAAGGTTTGTGCTGCAGGTGGACGAATTTCTACCCAGGAAGGCACTGCTTTGCAAATATGGGAAAAATCTCAGGATAAAGAGAAAAACGAAAATTTAATTTTTAAAGTTACTCAATCAGGTCACAACTCCACTGTTGAACACGCATATTTCAATCTTGTTTTTGATGATGTTTCTGTTGTAACAGAGCAGTTTATGATTGAATTCAGACTTTGTTCTTTCACCATCAAATCAAGAAGATATGTGGATTTCGGAAATGTTGGTTATATCATTCCTGATTTCAACAACGATGATATAAAGAACAAATACATTTCTCACATGGATAATCTTTTTGCTTTTTACAACAAAATGGTTGAAGCAGGGGTACCAAAAGAAGATGCACGTTTTGTTTTGCCTTATTGTTTTAAAAGTAATTTCTTCTGTTCATTGAACGGTCGTGAGCTTATTCATGTCATCGAAGCTATGCTTTACGGACGTGGAAAGAACAACCCTGAAATTGTCAGCCTTGGTAATATGTTGCTTGAACAGGCAAAAGAATTGGCACCGGGAGTTTTCAAGAATTTCGAAGAAAGACATTCCAAATACAACGATAACCTTGATCTGAAATTCAAATCAGTCAAAAAATATGAAAACAAACCTTTGACAGAGCTTTTGTCTTTTACTGAAAATGCTGAAAAAGTTGTTGCTCACAGTGCTTTGCTTCAATACAATGAATTTACAAAAGAAGAAATTGACGATATTTTGTCTGATAACGAAAACATCAAAAACATTGTTTGTGAAGTTATCAAAAATGACCGTCCGAGAGCTTTGGAAAGCATTAATTATACTTTCAGATTGAACAATGTTTCACTTGCTTGTCTTACTCATTTTTCAAGACACAGAATTCAGTCTATCAACATTCCTCCGATTTCTATTTCTGACAGAGGAAGTTATGTTCTTCCAGATACTGTTGTAGATGCCGGCTTAAAAAATGAATATATTAACTGTTTCAAAGAAACGCTCGACCTTTACAACGAAATGAAAGACAAAGGTATTTCAGAAGATATTCTTACTTATGTTCTTCTTGCCGGAAACACAGTTGATTTCACTCTTACCATGAACGCACGTGAACTTCTTTTGTTTATGAAGTTAAGATCCTGCACAAGAGCTCAATGGGAAATTCAGAATTATGCAAACGAAATGTTAGACAGTCTGAGAAAAGTTTCTCCCCTTGTTTTCAATTTCTATGGCCCAAGTTGTTATGTCACAGGTGTTTGTCCTGAAGGTCGTTTGTCTTGCGGAAAAGCAAAAGAAATGAAAGAAAAATACAGCGTATAAAAATTTCCTGGATATCTTCTGATATCCAGGAATTAATATTTCAAAAAATTTACCCACGTTACTTTTCATTGAGTGTTGATGTAACGTGGGTTTGAATTATTTATTGTGGCAAAACAGTAATTGTTGCTGTAATAGCATCAACAGATCCTTTTCCATGTTTGGGTTGAATCTTAATTGTTGCCTTACCCGGTCCGATGCCAACTACTTTTCCGTTTGAGTCTACAGTACAAACAGATGTGTTTGATGACTCAAAATCAAGATCCTTAACTGAGCAGGTTGACGGTGTTACTACAACCGGTAATTTAGTTGAGCCGCCAATATAAATAGTTGAAGAATATGACAAGTTTATTCCGCTGACTGATGAAAACTTCAGGCTTTCAATCAAATCTGAATTCTGTGAAGTTGTTGTTGTTTCTTTTGATGTTGTTACAATAGACGGAACAATTGTTGGTATAGGTTTGTCTACACCCGTTGTTGTTGTGAAAAGTGGTCTTGTTGTTGTTGCTTCTACAACTTTTACAACAATTGAAGCTTTTACACCTGATGCAACCTTTGATTGAACTGTAATTGTTGCTGTGCCAACTTTTTTAGCTTTAAAGTTTCCGAGATGGTCAACTGTTACAACATTTGTGTTGCTTGATATGAAATTGATTCCCTTCATATTGTCAGCTGTGTTGGCAGGTGCAAAATACCAATATATTTTTCCTTTTTGTCCGACTTCATACTCTTTTCCGGAAACATTAGCGAGATAAATCTTTCTCGGTTTTACTCCTGTTGAAGTTGTTGTTGTAGTCTTTTTAGTTGTTGCAGCTGTTGTGAATTTGTTGGTGTCAATATATTCCATAGTTGTTATGTCATATTTATCAACAACACTTGACGGAATAGTTACTTCACCATCATTTACATCTTCTACAAATTCTTCAAGATCTTCTTCATCTATTCCTACATCGTCGCTGTCAACCTGTACACCGTTTATGTATAAGTTGCCATCAATAATGTCCGCTGTATAATCCTCAATTTCACCTGTCACAGTAACTTTGTCTGAATCTTTTTCCTTGTCTGCTTTGATAATAAAGAAAACAGCAGCAGCAATTATAATTGCAATCAGGATTGAAATAATTGCAAACAACGGTATTTTTGATTTGCTTTCCTTTTCGTCAGATTCATCTGCCAAAAAGAATGCCTCTTTTTCAGCGTCTGAAATCACCTGATAGGATTCTTCAGAGAAAATGCCGTCATCTTTTAATTCGTCTGTATTTTCAGCGTTTTCAATAGACTCACTATTTATAATTCTCTCTTCTTCTGATGTGTTTTGTGTTGATTTGAATTCGTCCATTTAACGCACCTCCTTACTAATAGTTCAATTCTAACATATAAAAAAATAATAGTCAACCAAAAACTTTTCTTTTCACTCTTCTGAACGGCCTTATTATCATTATTTTTCTTATGTATTTCCTATAATGCTTATCGTCATTTGAGATTTTCTCTTCTCCCTTGTACCAGCTTTCAACTTTTGCTATTATCTGTTTTCTGTCAATTATTTCTTTTTTTGACTGATTATCTCCGCAAACATAAATTTTATCTTTTGTTATTTTGATTATTCTGTGAAGTGAATAAAAGGAATCATCTGATTTAAAGAATACTATATCATATTTTTTTAAATCATCAGCTTTTGATAGAACGACAGAATCTACGCCTTCTTTTATCATCGGCATCATACTTTTTCCACGAGGATAAATTCTGATAGTTGAGTTTTCATTAATTGCTTTTTTTATCAAAGGCAACAAATTTTCAATCGTCTTTTCCATTTTTTCACCTCCAAAAAAAAACGAAGACGGGTCTCCCCGTCTCCTATATTATCACAACGAAAAGGTTTTGTAAACTGAAACTTTATCCTTTTACTGACCCTCCCGTTATGCCCTGAACATAAAATCTTTGTGTTAACACAAACAAAATAGCAATCGGAATTGACACTATTACTGCACCTGCTGCAAAGCGCGTATAATACGAATGAATAAATTCTTTTTCAAGCATACTGAAAAGTCCAAGTGCTACCGTATAATTTTCATAGCTGTCTCCCATTATTACGCTTGCAAATATATAATCAACCCATGGCGCCATAAACGATGTTACAACCGTATAAATTGCAATTGGCTTTGACATTGGAAGTGTTATTCTTCTGAATATCATCCCTTTTGATGCACCGTCAAGCATTGCTGCTTCATCAAGTGATTTTGGTATTGTATCAAAAAATCCTTTTGCAACATAAAATCCGAGTCCTGCACCTGATGAATAAACCAATATCAACGCAAGAAGTGATTGCGATATTCCGAACAATTTCAAAACATAATACACTGCAATCATTGACATAAATCCGGGAAACATTCCCAAAACCAATGCTATATTCATCATCTTTTTTCTCATCCTGAATCTCAGCCTTGACATTGTGTATGAAACTGACAGTACATAAAATGTCGATAATACGCAAGAAAAGACTGATACTATAAGCGTGTTTGAAAACCATCTTGAAAAATTAAAAGTTGTGTTTTCTGCAAACAGGTTTATATAATTCTGAAAAGTGAATCCTTTTGGAAAAAAGTATGGTGTGAATGAACCCGCTTCCTGTCGGAAAGATGTCATTATTACCCAGAGAATCGGCAATACCCAGATTATTCCCAACACAGATAAAATAATATATACTATCGCATTACCTCTGCTTTTTCTCATGAAAATGCCTCCTCATTTTTATATGACGAAGTCCTTCTGTATGTCAGCAAAGATACTACTGCTGAAATGACAAACACAAGAATACCTATCGTAGAAGCATAAGAATAATCTTTTGTGTTGACCGTCAGTTTATAAAGCCACGTCACAAGTAAATCCGTTTTTCCCGCCTGATAATAATCCAACGTTGCCGGCCCGCCTTTTGTCAGGAAATATATAATATTGAAATTGTTTATATTTCCTATAAACTGAGTTATAAGATACGGCGCTGTGACAAACAGAACATAAGGTAGCGTTATTCTGAAAAATTGCGTTATTGCAGACGCTCCGTCTATTCTTGCTGATTCATACAAGTCGGCAGGAATATTCATCAATATTCCCGTTGTAATCAACATTGAATACGGAATTCCTATCCACAAATTCACAACAAGTATTGTGATTTTTGCCATGGTACCATTCGTCAGAAACGGTATATAATTCTCTATTATTCCCGCTTCCCTGAGCAACACATTTAACGCTCCATCGTCATCAAGAATGTTTCTCATAACGAGTAGTGACACAAATTGTGGCAATGCAATTGACATAATAAAAATTGTCCTGAAAAACGGTTTATATTTTATTCCTTTTTTATTTATCAATATTGCAAGTATCATTCCGAGGACATAGTTGAACACTGTCGCAAATATTGCCCACACAAAAGTCCATCCCAATACCGGCCAGAAGGTTTTTCCTATGACACTTCCTGACGACAACATCGTTTTGAAGTTTTCCAGACCTATCCAGGTGAACAATTTGCCCGGTGGCTGATGCGACCTGTCAAAATTGGTAAACGCAATCAGCACCATAAAAACAAGAGGCAAAACAGTAAACGAAATTATTCCTAACGTAGGAAGAAAAAGCAACGTCTGATGAAGTTTTGAATCTGTATATTCTTTGATTTCTTCCCTGAATGTTTTTGGTCTTTTTCCGAATTTTACTGTGTTCTGAACATGATAGGCGTCTTTTACATTTGCTGACCAGATGAATATAAATGCCACAAGAATAAACAATGACAAAACTCCATAAAGAAGTATCAGCATTGAATTGTCTCCCGTTGACAAAACATCAATTCCTTTTTCTTCGTCAAACACCCAGCCTTGCTCATTTGTTCCAAGATGTCGCAAGGCTGATATTGACGCAAAACCACTTGTCAGAAAATAAAATATTGCAACTGCTTCAACTGCAAGATACAGTATTCCTTTGACAACTTGTCCCCTGACCAAATTGCCAAAACCCATTATCAGAAATGATACCCTTGTGATTATATCGCCTTTTTTTAATGCTGTTGTTATATTGCCCATATATTAAGATATTTTTGAAAGAATTGATTTTACAAATTCGTCAAGCTTTGCTTTGACGTTTGATTTTGTAATTGTACCGTCATCTACGCCTGTTCCAAATGCTTCGGCAGGTGTCCAGAAGTTTGTTATTTGCGGAATTGATGTTTGTAAAACTGAATTTTGTGTCTGTTGTGTCAACGCTCTTACAACTGCATTTGAATTGAGTGTTTCTTCGTCTGCAATAAGCATTTTGTTTGTTGGCGCATAACTCTTCTGAGTTATTCTCAATTTCTGAACGTCTTCTCCTGTCAGATAGTTTGCAAGGTCCATTGCTTCTTCCGGATGTTTTGTTTGTGCATTGACTCCATAGAACTTGAAGTTTGACATTGTTATAAGTTGTTTGTCCTGCTCATTAAGTCTGATTGTCGGAAGTTTTGCAACTCCGAAATTTTCACCAAGACTCTTTTTGATGTCATTTGCATTCCAGCTTCCGGAAACAGCACTTGCAAGTGTTCCGGATGCAAATCCTGATTTTATCTTTGCATCGTCAAAGTTTTTGAATTTTTCATTTGATGCAAGGTCTATCATATAATTTGCTGCCATTACACCATTTTCGTTGTTGAAGTCACAAACCGTCGGGTCTGTTCCGTTTTCACCGAAAAGTGTGCATCCTGCTGTAAGGAAAAACGCTGAATTATACCAGCCGTCATTTATTTTCATTGCAAAATTGGTAACATTATTTCCGAGATCTTTAAACATTATTGATTCAAGAGATCTGACTTCGTCTTCTGTCAATTTGCTCTTGTCATAATACAAGAAACAAGTATCTGCACTTGACGGATATGCGTAAAGGTTATTGTCTATTGTTGCAGCTTTTATTGATTCATCGGTGTTTCTTGATTTAACCATCATATCGTCTCTTGTGATTCTGTACAATGCCCCTGCTTTATGAAGCTCTGTAATCTGGTCACTTGCAAAACAGAATACGTCTGCTGCTGCCGAAACGTCTTTGAGCACTTCATTCTGAGCTTTATCTTCACCTACAACAGCAAAAGTGATGTTCCAATCTACTGAGCTATGCTTAGATTTAAAGGTTTCAACAGCCTTCTTCAAAAATTCCTGGTCATCCTGTGAGCCCCATACTTTAAGGCTTATTTTTTTTGTTTCTGTGTTTCCGTTGTTGTCATTTGATGTGTTCTTTCCACACGCTGTAAAAATGCCTAACAAAAAAACCAGGCATATTACTGCTGATAATATTTTTTTCATTTTATTACCTTCCTTTTTTATATTCTTATTCCTGTCTTTTCATCAAAGAACATTGCTTTTTCCATATCAAATTTTACATAAACCGCTTCTCCCGAAACGGCGTCAAGGACAGTTGATGTCCGGCTAATTATTCTATCTTTTCCTATATCCATATGAATATAACATTCACTTCCCATCAATTCAGATATTACAACTTTTGCTTTGATACCATCTTTTGCAATTTTTGTATATTCCGGTCTGATGCCAAGCACAACATTTTTTCCGATAATTTTATCAAGAGATTTTTCTTCGGATATTTTTTTTGGTATCTCAATAGCATATTTGCCTACAATTGCACAAAGCTTATCTTTGCATTTATCTATTTTACAATTTATCGCATTTATCTGAGGTGTACCGATAAAACCTGCAACAAACAGATTAACGGGGTTATTATATAAATTCTGAGGCGTATCAATCTGCTGTATATATCCGTCTTTCATTACAACTATTCTGTCGCCCATTGTCATTGCTTCTGTCTGGTCATGTGTGACATAGACAAATGTCGTTTTAAGTTCATTATGAATTCGTTTGATTTCTGTTCTCATCTGTGTCCTTAGTTTTGCATCAAGGTTTGACAAAGGTTCATCAAACAAAAACACCTGAGGGTCTCTTACGATTGCTCTGCCAAGTGCAGCCCTCTGACGCTGGCCTCCTGACAACGCTTTCGGTTTCCTGGAAAGAAGTTGCTCTATGTCAAGGCTTTTTGCCGCTTCTTTTATTTTTCTGTCAATCTCATGTTTCGGAACCTTTCTCATTTCCAAGCCAAATGCCATATTTTTATATATCGTCATATGAGGATACAATGCATAATTCTGAAACACCATTGCAATATCCCTATCCTTTGGCGCTACATTATTAACAAGCTTGTCACCAATATATAATTCCCCTGCACTTATGTCTTCAAGCCCTGCTATCATTCTCAGCGTTGTTGATTTCCCACAACCTGACGGGCCAACCAGAATTATAAATTCTTCGTCTTTTATTTCCATTGTGAAATCATGTACCGCCGTAAACTTTTTATCATAGATTTTTTTTACGTTTTGTAGTCGTATTCCTGCCATCTTACAGTTATCCTCCTGAAGATTTATCTCTTATATTATTGTCAATATTTTCTCGTTTATAATCATTTTTTTCATTTTGTTTGACACTTTTAAATTTTGATTATATAATTTAATTATCATTTTTTATTTAAGGGTGAATAAATTGAAAAAACTTGTCAGCTTTGTTTACATACTTTGTTTTTGTTTCCTGTTGTTTTCTTGTTCAAAACAACAGAACATCAGAACTTTAACAGTCGGAATTGAAGAAAACCTGCCTCCGTACAGCTACTATCAATCTGACGATTCAAACGGTTCAGTTAAAGCATCCGACTACAGATACCTGAATGGATTTTATGTTAAGTTTGTTTCTCTGATTGCAGAAAAAGCAGGCTACGACAAAGTAGAATTCAAAACCTGTGAAATTGAGAACGCAGTTGAAAATCTCCAAAACGGTCTTATTGATTGTTTTGTTTCAAAAAACTTTTCTGTTAATCAAAATATTATTAAGAGTAACTCCTTCTTTTATTCAAATTCTGCTACACTTGTTCTTCGTGCAGGAAGTTATGACCCGTCATATTCTCTTGATGATATCAAAAACTCAAGAATTTCCGTTCTGAAAAATTCTCCCGAAGAAAAAAACATCGTTTATGATAATGTTAAAATCATAAACGGTTTTGATGAAATAAAAAATTGTTTTGACAAAAATGAATGCGACGCAATTGTTTGCGATTCTAACGTTGCGAGAATAATCAGAAGTCAGTCAGAAATTCCTCTTGAATACAAAAATTATGTTTCTTATAACTGCGAGAATGATGATTATTGTCACTATTTTTACGTTCTTAAAAGTAATTCTTCTTTGATTGACATTCTCAATTTATCCATCGCAGAATTTACTCTTGATAAAGGATACAAAATGATTGAAAAGGAAATTGATTATTTTAAATAAATTTAAAAAAACAGTTGAAATAATAAGTTTTTTATGATATCATATTAAATGTTGTAAACAAGCTGCTATGGCTCAGGCGGTAGAGCGCATCCTTGGTAAGGATGAGGTCACCGGTTCAATTCCGGTTAGCAGCTCCATTTACAAGTTGACCTCCCTTAACGGGAGGTTTTTTCGTAAGAGGTATTTATGAAAGTTTATTTTTATACTTTGGGTTGCAAAGTTAATCAATATGAATCTCAATCTTTAAGCGAAAAAATGAAGCAAGAAGGTTTTGAGATTGTTCAAAGCGATAATGACGCAGATATTATCGTTGTAAATTCCTGTACTGTAACTTCCGAAAGTGACAGAAAAACACGTCAGGCCGTCAGAAGATTCAAAAAGAATAATCCTGACTGCTGTGTTGTGCTTACAGGTTGTATGACCCAGGCCAATCCTGATGTGGCAATCAATCTGCCTCAGGCCGATATTGTGCTTGGCAACAACAGCAACGAGTTAATCTTCCAGAGTATTGACAATTATTTTAAAACAAAAACGCAAAGTATAAACGTTATCAGCCATTGCTCAGGTGCATCTTACAAAGGTTACACAATCAGCAAATTTGACGAGAGAGAACGTGCTTTTATTAAAATCGAAGACGGTTGTGACAGATTCTGTTCTTATTGTATAATCCCCTATGCCCGTGGAAGAGTCCGTTCAAAGCCCCTCGATGAAATTGAAAAAGAAATCAAAGCTGTTGCCCAAAACGGTTACAAGGAAATTGTTCTTGTTGGAATTAACCTTTCTGCTTATGGAAAAGATAACGGCAAAAAAATAACCGATGCAATAAGAATCGCAAACAGCACTGACGGCATCGAAAGAGTTCGTCTGGGGTCTCTTGAGCCCGACCATATAACCGATGATATTATTGAAGAATTGAAAAGCTTTGACAAGTTTTGTCCTCAGTTTCATCTGTCACTTCAAAGCGGTTGCGACAACACTCTCAAAAGAATGAACAGACATTATTCTGCAAAAGAATATGAAAATCTTTGCAATAAATTGAGAAGTTCTTTTTCCGAGACAACTATTACAACTGATGTTATGGTCGGTTTTCCGTTGGAAAGCGAAGACGATTTCCGTGAGTCAGTTGAATTTTGCAAGAAAATCGGTTTTGAAAAAGTTCACGTTTTTCCTTATTCGGTCAGACAAGGCACAAAGGCAGCTCAAATGAAACAGATTGAAAAGTCGGAAAAAGAACACAGAGCCAGAATTATGATTGAAGAAACCAATACCATCAGAGAAAATTTCTTCAAGGAACAGATTGGAAAAACTGTTGAAATTCTGATTGAATCTGCCAAAATCGGAGATTACAACATAGGGCACACCAAAAATTACATTCCCGTTTCAGTAAAATGCGACAAAAATCATATCGCAAAAACAGCACAGGTGAAAATCGAAAGCTGCGACAAGGATTTTTGTTACGGTTCTCTTTTATGAATCAGCAGTTTAGCACAACAATAAACGGTATAGCCAAGGCTATACCGTTTTGTTTATGACTTTTTATTCTAATGTCATCTGCAATTGTTCTCCGTTATCTTCAGAACTTAATTGCATTCCCTTTGCAGGAAGATTCTTTGTCTTATATCTATACGGTTTTGCAAATTCACCCGGAGAATAATCTCTGACGCTATAAAGCTTTTGTCCTTTTCTCAAAGACATTACAGATACACCCTGCGTGTCTTTTGTCGTTTTTGGTAAGAACATTCCTGTATTAACAAGAAGATATCTTGCGTCGGTGGACATCAGAACAATATCTTTATCCTCTTTTATATACATAAAATCAACAATCGGTGATTTATCGCTATATGCTTTGATTAACTTTTTACGGTTTGTCTTTGTTGCATAAGACTGCATATCAACTTTTGCAATTTTACCGTTTTCAAAGAAGAAAAGCATATATCCGGAATAGTCTTTTGTTACCGCCATATATATTGCCGTTTCTCCTTCTTCCATTCCAAGATGTGAGCCGACAAAATCTCCGAGATTACTTGATTTTGTGTCATCAAAATCATTTGCATTTGATTTATAAACCTGATTTTTGTTTGTGAAGAAAAGCAAATCAGTATTATTTGTTGTTTCCATTTCAAATACTACCTTGTCGCCCTCTTTGAGTTTATGCTCACCTGATTTCAACCATGAATTAGGTTGTATTTTCTTGAAATATCCCTCTTTTGTGAAGAAAAGGAACACAGGATAATCAGGTATTTCTTCTTTCATATCTTCTTCATCTTCCAAATCAGATGCGTAAACAATTTCAGTTTTTCTGTCTTTTCCGTATTTTTTGCTTATTTCTTTAAGCTCGGATACAATTATCTTTTTAACTTCCTTGGGGTCTTTTACAACCTTGTCGAGTCTGTCGAGTTCGGCATTAAGATCGTCTATATCATCAAGGCGGTTCAGG
>JAFOEP010000096.1 GCA_017380115.1 Clostridia bacterium
CAGTCGTAAGGAAAGGGAGGACAGTTGTTATGAGCGAAAGAAACCTCAGAAAAACTCAGGTAGGTATAGTTTCAAGCGATAAAATGGATAAAACTGTTGTCATTGAAATCAAAGACAAAGTAAGACATCCACTTTATAAAAAAATAGTTAATCGCACAGTTAAGTTGAAGGCACATGACGAAAAAAATGAATGTGGAATCGGCGACCGTGTGCTTGTCATGGAAACACGTCCATTGTCAAAAGACAAAAGATGGCGTGTAGTCGAAATTATTGAAAAAGCTAAATAATTTGGCGAAAGTGTAAGGAGGCAAACACTGTGATACAGCAACAGAGTTACCTCAAAGTTGCGGACAACACCGGCGCAAAAGAACTTATGTGTATTCGTGTGCTCGGCGGTTCCGGCAAGAGGTATGCCAATATTGGCGACGTTGTAGTTGCTTCAGTTAAAAAAGCAACACCAGGTGGCGTTGTCAAAAAAGGTGAAGTTGTAAGAGCGGTTATAGTTAGAACCGTAAGCGGTTTACGCCGCGATGACGGAACATATATTCGTTTCGACGAAAATGCAGCCGTTATAATTAAAGAAGATAAAAACCCAAAAGGTACCCGTATTTTCGGACCTGTAGCAAGAGAGCTTCGTGACAAAGAATATGTCAAGATTCTTTCCCTTGCTCCAGAAGTACTTTAATCGGGAGGTGCAATGATGAATAAAGTTCATGTAAAAACCGGCGATGAAGTTGTTGTAATCAACGGCAAATATCGCGGTAAAAGAGGCAAAGTACTTGCCGTATCTCCTGCAGAAGGAAAAGTCATTGTTGAAGGTATTAACATTGTAAAGAAACATGTTAAACCGAAGAAAATGGGCGAACCGGGCGGAATTCTTGAAGCTGAAAGTGCACTTTATGCAAGTAAAGTACAGCTTATCTGCCCAAAATGCGGTCGACCAACAAGAACAGGCAGCACTGTTAACGCAAAAGGCGCAAAGAAACGTACTTGCAAGAAGAGTGACTGCAAAGCGGAATTTGATTGATAAGGGAGGAAACATAACATGGCAGCAAGGTTAAAAGAAACCTACTTAAAAGAGGTTGCTCCTGCGTTGATGAAAAAATATGAATATAAAAGTGTTATGCAGATCCCGAAGCTTGACAAGATTGTAATTAACGTAGGATGTGGCGAAGCTCGTGACAATCCGAAAGTTGTAGACGCAATCGTTTCTGACGTAATGCAAATCACAGGACAGAAACCTGTTCTTTGCAAAGCTAAGAAGTCAGTTGCAAACTTCAAGCTCCGTGAAGGTATGACAATCGGCGTAAAAGTAACATTACGTGGAGAAAGAATGTATGAATTTCTTGATAGATTATTCAACCTCGCTCTTCCACGAGTAAGAGACTTCAGAGGAATCAACCCTGATTCATTCGACGGCAGAGGAAACTACTCAATGGGTCTTAAAGAACAGTTGGTATTCCCTGAAATTGATTACGACAAAATTGATAAAGTTCGTGGCATGGATATATGCTTTGTCACAACAGCAAAAACAGACGAAGAAGCCAGAGAGTTATTAGCTCTTATGGGTGCTCCGTTCACAAAGTAAGGAGGAAAGACAAGTGGCTAAGAAAGCAATGAAAGAAAAACAGGCAAGACCTGCAAAGTTTTCAACAAGACAGTACAACAGATGTAAAATCTGTGGAAGACCACATGCTTACCTCCGTAAATACGGTATTTGTCGTATTTGCTTCAGAGAACTTGCTCACGAAGGCAAGATCCCTGGCGTAAAAAAAGCAAGTTGGTAATGAGCAATTGTTGCAAAGGAGGTTTACGGTATGCAAATTACTGATTCCATCGGCGATATGCTTACAAGAATTCGTAACGCTAATTCCGCTAAGCATGATACGGTGAAAGTTCCCGCTTCCAACATGAAGAAAGCGATTGCTCAGATTCTTGTTGATGAGGGTTATATTAAAAGTTTTAAAGTAGAAGAAGACGGCAAACAGGGCATGATTGAAATTGCTCTCAAATATGGCCAGAACAAATCTCAGGTCATCACAGGTCTTCGCAGAGTATCAAAGCCCGGTCTGCGTATCTACTCAAGTTGTGAAGATATGCCGAAAGTTATGAGAGGTCTCGGCATAGCTATCGTATCAACATCAAAGGGCATAATGACAGACAAGGATGCTCGCAAAGCCAATATCGGCGGCGAAGTTCTTGCATTTATCTGGTAAGGAGGTGCTGTTTAATGTCACGTATAGGCAATAAGCCGATTGAAATTCCTGCGGGAGTTGACGTAACAGTTGACGGCAGCACTGTAACAGTTAAGGGCCCTAAGGGCACTCTTACCAGAACAGTGCATAAAAATATAACTGTTACAAAGGACGGCAACGTAATTACAGTTACACGTCCAAATGATGAAAAAATGAATAGGTCCCTTCACGGCCTCACACGTACCCTTGTAGCAAATATGGTAGAAGGTGTAGAAAAAGGCTTCACGAAGGAACTCGAGGTCAACGGTGTTGGTTATCGTGCTCAGAAGCAGGGAAAAGAACTCGTTCTCGGCGTTGGATATTCTCACTATGTTAATATCCCTGAAATCGACGGCATCACAATTGATGTTCCTACACCGAATAAAATCGTTATTTCCGGTCCTGACAAACAGAAGGTTGGCCAGTTTGCAGCAGAAATTCGTGAAGTACGTCCTCCGGAACCTTATAAAGGTAAAGGAATCAAGTACGTTGACGAATATGTACGTCGCAAAGAAGGTAAAGCCGCTAAGGGCGGTAAATAATTCTACAGTAAGGAGTGAAAATAAATGGTTAACAGACCAGACAGCAATAAAGCCAGAGCAAAACGCCATGCAAGAGTTCGTGGCAAAATCTCAGGCACAGCAGATTGCCCTCGTCTTAACGTATTTCGTTCCCTTAAAAATATCTACGCTCAGCTCATAGATGATGAAAAGGGTGTAACACTCGTTTCCGCGTCTTCTGTAGAGAAAGATTTTGAGGAATACGGCGGCAACAAAACTGCTGCTCATAAAGTTGGCGAGTTAATTGCTAAAAGAGCTGCGGAAAAAAATATTACAGATGTAGTATTTGACCGCGGAGGTTATATTTATCACGGCCGTGTACAAGAATTGGCCGAAGGCGCCCGTGAGGGTGGCCTCAAGTTCTAAGAAAAGGAGGAATTACTTTGGCTAATATTGAAAAAACGGACGCAAACGAATTGCAGGAAAGAGTAGTTTCCATCAACCGTGTATCAAAAACGGTTAAGGGTGGTAGAATAATGAAATTTTCAGCACTCGTAGTCGTAGGCGACAAAAACGGAACAGTAGGTTTCGGTCTCGGCAAATCAAACGAAGTTCCGGACGCTATCCGCAAGGGTATTGAAGATGCCAAAAAGAATTTGATTCATGTTTCTCTTAAAGGAACAACAATTCCTCATGAGATCATCGGTAAATTCGGAGCAGGTGAAGTACTTCTTAAACCTGCGGCACCCGGTACAGGCGTTATCGCGGGTGGTCCCGTACGTGCAGTTGTAGAAACTGTCGGAATTCAGGACATCCGTTCAAAAGCTCTTCGTTCAAACAATCCATGTAACGTAGTAAGAGCAACAATTGACGGACTTTCAAAACTTCGCTGCGTTGATGAAGTAGCAGCAATCAGAGGAAAGTCAACCAAGGAAATTTTAGGTTAAGGAGGGTGTGTAAAATGGCAAACATTCAGGTAAAGCTTACAAAAAGCTTGATCGGAAGCAAAAAAGACCAGATTGCCACCGCCTATGCACTTGGTCTTCGTAAAATTGGCGATATATCCGTTCAACCGGACAATCCCCAGACTCAAGGTAAGGTCAGAAAAATTAATCACCTTATTGAGGTATCAGAAGCGTAAGCAAGGAGGTGCGAGTAAATGAAATTGCACGAACTTTCTCCGGTAGCCGGTTCAACAAAAGAACGTAAGCGTATCGGTAGGGGTCCAGCTTCCGGACAGGGTAAAACCGCCGGTAAAGGACATAAAGGTCAGTTAGCACGTGCCGGCAGAGGTATGCGTCCGGGCTTTGAAGGCGGACAGATGCCATTGCAAAGACGTGTTCCTAAAAGAGGATTTAACAACATTTTCCGCAAGGAAATTGCAAAAGTTAATGTTTCCTCTCTTGATAAAGTGTTTGACGACGGTGCAGTTGTAACTGTTGACGCATTGATCGAAAAAGGTCTCATCAAAAAGGCTCTTGACGGCGTTAAAGTTCTCGGCAACGGCGAAATAACAAAGAAGTTAACAGTACAGGTTAACGCTTATTCAGAATCTGCAAAACAGAAAATTGAAGCAGCAGGTGGAAAGGCAGAGGAGGTATAAGCATGATAAAAACAATTGTTAATGCTTGGAAAATCCCTGAACTTCGCAAGAAGATATTATTCACTGCTTTTATAATTTTAATTTTCAGAATAGGTTCAATAATTCCTGTTCCGTTTGCAAACATTCACGGCTTCGGAATCGTAACAAGTGAATATGCAGGAACATTTATGGAATATCTTCAGATGATGACAGGTGACGCATTCAACTACGGAACTGTTTTTGCTATGTCAATCACACCGTACATCAACAGCTCGATTATTATGCAGTTGTTGACAGTTGCAATACCGGCACTTGAAAGATTGTCAAAAGAAGGCGAAGAAGGCCGCAAGAAAATTGCTACTATCACAAGATATGTAACTGTTATTCTTGCAATTTTGCAGTCAACTGCATACTATTTCTTCCTTCGCAACGCAACAACAACATCAGGTGAGAAATATATAGTTTCATTGCAAGGTGTTGGTCCACAGATATTCCAAGCGTTGGTTATCATACTTTGCTTCACAGCCGGTGCTGCACTTATCATGTGGCTCGGTGAACAGATAAATGACAAAGGTATCGGAAACGGTATTTCAATCATCCTTTTTGCAGGTATCGTATCTCGTATACCGACAATGCTTACACAGCTGTTCAGCCCAAAACAGGGTTACATCAGCAGAGGTGGTGCAATGATACCACTTTCAATATTTGCATTTGTCAGCTATTTGTTAATGATTGCATACATTGTCTGGATGGATAATGCAGAAAGAAAAATTCCTGTTCAATACGCAAAACGTGTTGTAGGACGTAAGATGTACGGCGGACAAAACACACATATTCCGATCAAGGTTAATATGTCCGGTGTTATGCCAGTTATCTTCGCAAGTTCAATTCTTTCTCTTCCACCAACAATTCAGATGTTTGTTACAACAAAAGAAGGATCCTTCTGGGAAAAATTCTTTAATGTATTCTCATCTTCACACTGGGCTTATGCTATAATGTATTTCGTACTTATCATATTCTTTGCATATTTCTATGCACAGATTCAGTACAACCCGGTTGAAATGTCTAACAACATCAGAAAGAACAGCGGAGCTATCCCGGGAATTCGTCCGGGAAGACCTACATCAGATTATATCGCTAAGATTCTTTCAAGAATTACACTTCTTGGCGCATTACTCTTGAGCGTAGTTGCTCTTTATCCGGTACTCTTCCAGCAGCTTACAGCAGCATTTGCACCGGAAACAATGTACATCACACTTGGTGGTACATCAATAATCATTATGGTTGGTGTTGCTCTTGAAACAGTTAAGCAGCTCGAAAGCCAGATGATGATGAGACACTACAAGGGCTTCCTTGATTAATCGGAGGAATTAAAGGAAATGAAATTAATTCTTCTTGGAGCTCCGGGAGCAGGTAAGGGAACTCAGGCAGAAGTAATCTGCGATAAGCTCTCAATACCTGCAATCTCAACCGGAAACATTATTCGTGAAGCATTGAAAAATGGCACGGAAATGGGACTTAAAGCCAAATCATTTATCGATGCAGGACAACTCGTTCCTGACGAAGTAGTGATTGGAATTATAAAAGACAGACTCGCTCAGGATGACTGTGCAAACGGATTCATTCTTGATGGTTTTCCGAGAACAATACCTCAGGCTGAGGCTCTTGACGAAATGGGAATCAAAATTGACAAGGTAATTGATATCGAAGTCAAAGATGAAGCTATTGTTAAGAGAATGTCCGGAAGACGCGTATGTAAAGATTGTGGTGCTTCATATCACTTGGAGTACAAAAAACCTGAAAAAGAAGGCGTATGCAATCTTTGCAACGGTGAGCTTGTTCAAAGAAAAGACGATCATCCGGATACGGTTCTTGACAGACTTAAAGTTTATCATGATCAGACAGAACCGTTGAAAGGATACTATGAAAAGAAAGGAATTCTTTTCATAGTTGAAGGCCAGGAAGAGGTTGCAGACACAACTGCATTGACTCTCAAGGCATTGGAGGATTAAGCATGATAGTGCTAAAAACCAATCGGGAACTTGCTTTAATGCGAGAAGCATGCAGGATTTCGGCTGGAGCATTAAAAGTAGCAGGTGAGGCGGTACAACCGGGAGTCACCACCGAAGAAATTGATAAAATTGCTTATGATTATATCAAGAAAAATGGTGGAGAACCTAATTTCCTCAACCTTTATGGGTTTCCTGCTACAGCATGCATTTCCATAAATCAAGAGGTTATTCATGGAATTCCCTCAAAAAAACGCAAGATTGAAGAAGGCGACATAGTCAGCATTGACTTGGGCGCAAAGCTGGAAGGCTATAACGGCGACAATGCCGCAACTTTCGCAGCAGGTAAAATTTCACCTGAAGCGCAGCGGCTGATCGACACCACAAGGGAAAGTCTTTACGAAGGCATAAAGATGGCTGTCGTAGGCGGTAGAATTGGCGATATAGGACACGCAGTTCAATCATATTGCGAAAAAAGAGGCTATGGAGTTGTCCGCGAATTTGTCGGACACGGCATAGGAAAGAAATTGCATGAAGAACCCAGCGTACCGAATTTTGGCACACCGGGCAGAGGTGTACGTTTGATGCCCGGAATGACTCTGGCAATTGAGCCGATGATAAATGAAGGTTCAAAAAATGTCAGAACATTGTCGGACGAATGGACGGTTGTTACATCAGACGGAAAACTTTCAGCACATTTTGAGCATACTGTGGCAATCACAGTAGACGGACCGAAAATTCTTACAGTTTTGTAGGAGGTGCGATTCGTGGAAATTAAAATTGGAAGTGTCGTCAGGTCAAAAACCGGACGTGATTCAAACGGAATGTTTGCAGTAGTCGGTATTGATGAAAAATATGTTTATATATGCGATGGAAAAGAACGACCGGTTGAAAGACCGAAACGAAAAAATCCAAAACATATATCGGCAACAAAAATTATAATTGATGCAGAAGAAATGCAAACAAATCGTAAATTGAAAAAAGCTTTGAAAAACTATCAAAGCATATAATCAATTGGAGGTAACACTATGTCAAAACAGGATATGATCGAAGTTGAAGGTACGGTTGTAGAAGCCCTTCCAAACGCAACATTTCAGGTTGAGTTGGAAAACGGTATAAAAATTTTAGCGCACATCTCAGGAAAACTTCGAATGAACTACATCAGAATTCTTCCGGGAGATAAAGTGACGGTTGAAATGTCGCCTTATGACCTCACTCGCGGGCGCATAACATGGCGATCTAAATAAAGCTTAAAAGCAAGTATTTTAGGAGGTAATAATATGAAAGTCAGACCTTCTGTAAAGAAAATTTGCGAGAAGTGCAAGATTATTAAACGCAAGGGAAAAGTAATGGTAATCTGTGAAAATCCCAAGCACAAGCAGCGTCAGGGTTAATCCCGACGAAACCATTTAATTGGAGGTGCAACTGACAAATGGCACGTATATCAGGTGTTGACTTGCCAAGAGAAAAAAGAGTAGAAATCGCACTCACATACATCTATGGCATTGGTCGCAAAACTGCTAGTGACATTATCGCAGCAACAGGAGTTAATCCTGACTTGAGAGTCAGCGAATTAACAGAAGAAGATGTTTCAAAACTTCGTGAGTACATCGATCACAATATTAAGGTTGAAGGTGACCTCAGAAGAGAAACAGCATTTGACATTAAAAGGCTTATTGAAATCGGTTGCTATCGTGGCGTACGTCATCGTAAAGGCTTACCAGTAAGAGGTCAGCGTTCGAAGACAAATGCACGTACACGTAAAGGTCCGAAGAAAACAATAGCTAACAAGAAGAAGTAAGCCGGGGAGGGTATACTGAATGGCAACTAAAGGTGCTACTAAAAAAACAACAAGCACACGCAGACGTCGTGAGCGTAAAAATATTGAGCGCGGTGCAGCTCATATCCAGTCTACCTTTAACAACACGATTGTTACAATTACCGACACACAAGGCAACGCAGTATCATGGGCAAGCGCAGGAGAAATGGGCTTCAGAGGCTCAAGAAAATCAACTCCATTTGCAGCTCAGACTGCAGCTGAAACAGCAGCAAAAGCTGCAATTGAACACGGTATGAAGACTGTTGAGGTTTACGTAAAAGGTCCTGGACAGGGACGTGAAGCTGCAATCAGAGCATTGCAGACAGCAGGACTTGATGTTACACTTATTAAAGACGTAACACCGATTCCTCACAACGGATGTCGTCCACCAAAAAGACGTCGCGTATAACCTAAAAATTGGAGGTGTAATCACATGGCAAGATATACCGGAGCGGTATGTAAATTGTGCCGCCGTGAGGGCAAAAAGCTTTTCCTTAAAGGAGAAAGATGCTATACAGGCAAATGTGCTTTTGAACGCAGAAGCTATGCTCCCGGACAGCACGGACAGAACCGCAAAAAGATTTCTGAATACGGTTTGCAGCTCAGAGCAAAGCAGCAGGCAAGACGTTATTACGGTATTAACGAAAGTCAATTCCATAAATATTTCATCATGGCAGAGAAAAAGCAAGGTGTAACCGGTGACAACCTTCTTAGAATTTGCGAAAGCAGACTTGATAATGTAGTTTATCTTCTCGGTTGGGCAAATTCAAGAAATGAAGCAAGACAACTTGTTCTTCATGGACATTACCTTGTAAACGGAAAAAAGGTAAACATTTCATCATACTTGCTTAAAGCAGGCGATGAATTAGCTATCAAAGCTGAAAGTAAAAACAGCGAAAAAATCAAAGCAATTCTTGAAATCAACGCATCACGTCCTGTTCCTCAGTGGCTTGACATTGACAAAGATGCAGCAAAAGCTAAGATTGTTAGCCTTCCGGAGCGTGATCAGATTGCTGCTCCCGTTGAAGAACATCTTATCGTTGAGTTTTACTCTAAATAATAACACTTGTTGCACTATTGCAGCGTAGGGTGATGACGGTAGTGTGTAATTCTGACATTATCTGTCAAAGGAGTAAAGGTATTTTTGTCTTCTTTAAAATGAAGGCATATTAAACGAAGGAGGTTTTCGTATGATTGGAATTGAAAAACCTAAAATTGAAACAGTAGCTCATGAAGCTGACGGTACTTACGGTAAGTTTGTACTTGAACCGCTTGAAAGAGGTTATGGTTTAACTCTTGGTAATAGCATGAGAAGAGTTCTTCTTTCATCCCTTCCGGGATACGCTATTACTTCAGTTAAAATTGATAATGTACTCCACGAATTCTCAAGCATTGAGGGTGTAAAAGAGGATGTTACAGAAATCGTTTTAAACCTTAAAGAAGTTATTCTTAAATTTCACGGAGATGGCCCGAAGGTCATGTATATTGAATATGATGGCGAAGGTGAAATCACTGCCGGCGATATTAAAGCAGACAGCGAAGTTGAAATCATCAACCCTGAACACCACATCGCATCATGTGACAAAAATGCTCACGTTTATATGGAGCTTACATGTGACACGGGAAGAGGCTACGTTTCAGCAGAGAGAAATAAGGCGATCATGCAACCGGTTATCGGTGTAATCGCTATCGACTCAATTTATACACCTGTTATCAAGGTGAATTATAACGTAGAGAACACACGTGTTGGTCAGATTACTGACTATGACAAGCTTACGCTTGAAGTGTGGACAAACGGCACTATTACAGCAAAAGAAGCCGTTTCTCTTGCAGCCAAGATCCTCAACGAGCACCTCAACCTCTTTGGTGACCTCTCAGATGAGGCTTATGACACAGAGGTTATGGTCGAAAAAGATAACGACGGCAAAGAAAAAATATTAGAGATGACCATTGAGGAACTTGACCTATCTGTCCGCTCCTTCAATTGCTTGAAGAGAGCAGGTATCAATACGGTTGAGGACTTGATAAACAAATCCGAAGAGGATATGATGAAAGTCAGAAACCTCGGAAGAAAATCTCTTGACGAAGTTGTTTTAAAACTGTCATCTCTCGGTTTTGAACTTCGTAGCGAAGAAGAATAAGAGTCCAACCGATAATGGTAAAGGAGTGATTTAAATGCCAGGAGCCAGAAAACTCGGAAGAGCAAGCGATCATCGTAAAGCTATGCTCAGAGCTATGGTAACATATATTATTGAAAACGGCAAAATCGAAACCACCGTTACAAGAGCAAAAGAAGTACGTTCTATGACAGAAAAAATGATTACTGTTGCTAAAAACGATACTCTTGCAGCAAAACGTCAGGTTATGGCATACGTTACAAAGGAAGACGTTGTTAAGAAATTATTTGACGAAGTTGCTCCAAAATATAAGGAAGTTAACGGCGGCTACTGCCGTATCACAAAAACGGGACCGCGTCGTGGTGACGCAGCAGAAATGTGCATAATCGAACTTATCTGATTATGATTCTCGTTTGAAGGACAATAATTACACCTCCGTGAGTACAAACTCACGGAGGTTTTCCTTTTATGTTTATAGGGTTATATATGAATAATAATTAACTTGTTAAAAATCATATAGAATACTATATGTAAATTTAATGAAAGAACACAAAAAAACTCCACAGCATAATTAACACTTGGTGTTAGCTGTGGAGCATTTTTGTTTTATTTGTTATTTGTTTGCTACTACAAAAATTCCTTCCTGATTGTCAAGAATCATTGAAAGAACGTTTCCTTCAATATTGATGACTTCACCTTTTTTGTAAACTGTAATGCTTTTTGCATCATCAAAGGTGGCTTCAAAAATTGCTTTTGCTTTATTTTTTGTGTTGTTCATATTTACAAATGTAAATGCTTCTGAATTGCCATCTTTGCTGTCAAAACAACCTGTAAGAACGTGGTCTTCTTTGCTTGTCACAGTGCAACCTCTGTCTTCTTTGCTGATTGGAGAGAGATAGCCATAATAGTCAGCGCCTTCTGCACCCATAGGATTTGTCAGGAATGTTCCGACATAGTCATAGTTGGCGTAAATGTCAGCAAAAGAAGAAACTTCTTTGTTGACCTGCTGAACAGCATAATATGTGTCTGTTCTGTTTCCGTTTGCATCAATCATGTGTGAATCTGTGTCCCACCAACCAGAGCTGTAACAAGCATGGATGATAGCTTTTGCGCCAAATGCAATTGATACATACATCTGATAACGGATATCTTCAGGAGTGTCGCAAAAACGTGCATCATTGGCTTTGTCTTTGCTTTGTCCTGCTGCCTGAGTAATAACCCAGAGTTTACGGCCTGTTTCACGACAAGCTTCTGCAAGAATATCAAGGTTGCTGAACCAATATGCCGATGTTTCGTCGTTTACACTTAAAGGATAGTAGTCAACACTGATGATGTCGGTGTCAACTTTGCTGATATAGTCTGAAACATATTGCTTATACAAATCGTAGTATGGGGACAAAGAAGCGTTGACTGTTGCAAATTGATTATAGAGCTCTTCGCTTCCTGCTGAAATGAAGTTAACCATATTTCTGAAATCAGTTCTGCAAGAGTTGATATAAAGCTTTTTCTGGAAATCAGTCAACTGCATATAATTTTTTCCTGCTTGGTCTTCGTTGAAATAGTTAGGGAAAAGGTTAACAAGCGGAAGTTTACCTTCTAAAGTGTTGTAATAATGATCAACAGCAGCGCCAATTTCTGAGTAATGGGTGGATCTTGGCTCATCAATGAGGCTGTCTCCCCAGAGAGCTTCATGGTCTTTGTATTTTTCTTTTGTCAGAGCAAGATGATTGTCAGGATTATAGGACATCCAATATGATGCTAAATTATAGCCGTGAGCAATTACTCCGATATCATATTTTGCACAGTAGTCAAGAAAAGTTTCATTTGCGCCGGACACAATAAAATCAAGTCCTGCTTCTTTTATATACGAAACCTGAGTTTCGTTAAGATAATTAAAATTGAAATTGTAACCGCCGAGGAGAAGTTTCTCATCGTCAAAACAATATTCTCTTTCAGTTGCCTGTATCGGTGTGTATCCGCCATAACCGATAACTGATGCTGACGGTAAAAACGGAATAACCAATGAAATTAAAAATGCAAGAATTTTTTGAAAAATTATCATATTATTTTACTCCTTTTTATTTAATGATATTAAAATAATTATACATATTTTAACATATATTGTCAAATTAAATTTTTGCGACCTCAAAGCAAAGCCAGTTGTTAAGACTGTGCCTTGCAACAACTTTAAATCCGTTTTTTTCAAAAGCTTCAAGAACTTCGGCTTCACGAACATCAATAATTCCCGAAGCAATAAAAATGCCACCATCTTTGAGATAATCTGCGACATCTTTTGTGAAAAGAATTATAATGTCAGCAACAATGTTTGCAACAATGACATCAAACTTTCCTGAAACTTTGTCAGTCAGGTTGCCATTTAAAACAGTGTATTTATCTTCACTTATATCATTTCTCTGAGCGTTTTCGTTTGCAGTTTTGACGGCAAGCTTGTCAATGTCAACACCGACAGCCTTTTTTGCTCCAAGCAAAAGTGAAGCGATAGACAAAATTCCGCTTCCGCATCCAAGGTCGAGAAGTTCCGTATCCTCATTGATATATTTTTCAAGAGTTTCAAGGCAAAGACGAGTTGTTTCGTGAGTGCCTGAACCAAAGGCAAGACCGGGTTCGATTCGTAAAACAGCTCTTGAATCTTCGTTGACTACTTCCAACCAGTCAGGCTGAATAAGAAGCTTTTCTCCGACTTTGATGGGTTTGAAATAATCTTTCCAATTGTTTTCCCAATCCTCATTTTTGCAAAGGTTGGTGTCAATAGTATAATCAATTTTTTCATTTGTGAGTCGTTCACTCAGGAAAGCAAGGGCTTCAGCAGGGTTTTCCTCAGGTGAAACATAAATATGTATCAAACCTTTTGTTCTGTCCTTTTTCAAAAGGTCTTCATCAATCAAATCGATGTTTGCAATTTCCCATGCTTCTTCTTCAAGAGTGCGATAATCCTCAATATAAATTCCGTATGGCACTACCATTTGTGCGATGTTTCCTGCCAATTCAATGTTATCGGCATCAACTGTGATAATAACTTCTGTCCAATTCATTTTTAACCTCTTTTAATATTTATTGTGAACTTTTTCTGCAAAACACACGATATCTTTAATTTCAAGGACGGTGCCATCATCGAGAATGGCTTTGCCACTCATTTTGCCAAAAACCTGATGTTGGTCGGTAACAATTACTTTCAAGTCGATTTTGGCAGCCCTGTCAATTATCGGTTCAAATTCCATTTCAAATCTGCCGTCTGACGAAGTAAAAGTCCATTTGTCTGTGTAAGAAGTGGCAGGAATGTTGAATGTTACGTCGTCTATCTTGTGAGCTTTTCCGTCGTAGAAAATCACATTTTCAGACGCAAGGGTAGTGTCACCGAAGCCGTAACCTATGTTAAATCCAAAAGGTTTTCCGTTTACCATTGCGTTTCCTGAACCCCAATACCAGGTATTATCATAAGTCCATACGCCTCTACCCCAATCAAGAGTACCAAAGTCTGTTTCGGGATTAAACTCATAGTCTACTCCGTCATAATTTACTGTACCACTTGCAGGCATACAATTAATTTTCTGATTATAATAAAAAGCGTTTTTCTTTTCTTTGAACGGAGTGGCAATTACCATAGAATCCATTTCAGGCTGAGACAGCTTTATGTCTGCAGTAAGGCGTTTTCCGTCGCAGAAATTCAGAAAATCACATAAAATTCTGCGCTCACCTCTTGAAACTCTGAATTCCAATTTCAAACGCTTGTCTTTGTAAATGGTGTTCCCTGCGATAGAAGAACGAGGAAGATTCAAAGAACCCATTGTAAATGGCTTCAAAACCGTCTGAGTGTGTTCAGTTGCATTTTTAAAATCAAGAAAAGAAACGCTTTCGAGACCAACATATCCATTGTCAGAAATAGTAAAGGCAAATCCAAAATCTTTTGACATAACGATGTAATAGTCCCATTCTTTGATTTTGAATCTGGGAGCTGATATGTTTTCTTTGTTGTAAGTCTGAATCATTTTTCTTGACCAGCCTGGTTGAGTAAGAGTACCGTTTGATTTCAAAAGTTTGCCGGGAGATGTTATTTCTCTGTTACGCATAAAAATCTCTCCTTAATCTAAATTAACTTTAAAATTGATATCTTTTCTTGCGTGATTATAAAGCTTTCTGTTGTCAAGCGCCCAATGTCTTGAAGAAAACTCATGAGGCTTGACATTTGCCAATGAATCAGCAAATTCATACATACAAGCGTCAAGACCGTCAAGCTGAGACAAGACCTCTGCTTCCGGGAATAAAGGTCTGACAGCAGAACCGTATTCAGGGTCACCATGATGAGAAATGAGCATATGTTCCAGAAGCATAGCAACTTCACCGTCAATTCCAAGCTTCTTTGCCATTTCGTTGACCATCATTGCACCACCGATGAGATGTCCGATAAGCTCACCTTTTGCAGTGTAACCACTTGCAAGTCCCGTTGATGCAACATCATATTCAATTGTTTTTGCAATATCGTGCAAAATTGCACCACCAAGAAGAAGGTCACGGTCAAGGAAAGTGTAAATTTTACATGCACTTTCAGCAAGCTGCACGATTGATAATGTGTGGAACAAAAGTCCGCCACGGATTGCGTGGTGAAGCTTGAAAGCTGCAGGCCAATATAAAAGCTTTTGCTCGTTTTCTTTTATAATGTTGTAAACAATCGCTTTGATGTCCGGGTCTTTAAAGCTGTCAATAATATCATAAACCTTATTGAGCATCGCACTGCTTTCGTAAGAAGCGCTTGGAACAAAATCTTCCATTCTGACTCCGTCATCGTCTTTGACAACTCTGATTCTTTCAATTCTGAACTGAGGTTCACCGTTATATTCGAGGATTTTACCTCTGACTTTAACAAGCATATTTGCTTCATAAATGCTATGAAGCTCTTCTTTATAATCCCAGAACTTTGCAACAATTTCACCACTTCTGTCAGTGAGAATCATATCGAGATATGTGAGACCTTTTGCGGTTGTTTTTTTGTCAAGTGTTTTGATTAAGCAAAAACCTTCAAGTGAGTCTGAGTTTGAGGCTGCCTGAACAAATTCCATATAATTTCCTCCCAAGATTTTATCAACTATATTATATAACAATTTGACAATTAATACAATAAAAAGGAGAAATAAAAACAAACAAAAAATCCCGTGTGTTTTAATAAACACACGGGAAAATCCTTTTGATTATTTTGTCAACAATGGGAACAAAACTTCAGCTACCCAAACTTCAATTCCTGATGTTGTGATCCATTCATAAATTCCGTCAATATCAAGACCGACATCTTCTAATGACTGATAGATTCCATCCATCACCAAAGCAAAAAAACCGCCTTGTTCCTGGAAATATTTGTGAAGAGATTTAACTAAAAGAATAAAGGTTTTAACAACTTCTGTAATAGATTGTGTGTCAGGAGCGTTGTTTGCAGTTGCTGCAAAAGCAGTTACAGTTCCTGAGAAAATGACAACGCAAGTAGACATCATCATTGCGATTACAAGAAGAACACTAATCAGTTTTTTCATAACAATTCTCCTTTCTGATATTGTATACATATATTAACATAATGTGGAAAAATTGTCAATCAGTGTAAGAACAAAATGTTCAACAAAAATCAATTAATCTTCCTTGCTTATGTTAGCATCTTCAATAACTTTCTGAGCTACTGCAGCAGGGGCGTCTTCATATCTTGCAAATTCAAGGGAGAAATAACCTCTGCCTGCTGTTGTTGAACGCAATACTGTTGAGAAGTCGCCCATTTCAGCCATTGGAACTTCTGCAACAAGTTCCTGGGTTTTTGGTTCGTCTGTTGGTCCCATACCAAGAACTCTGCCTCGACGTTTTGTGATGTCACCCATAATGTCGCCCATCTTTTCGTCAGGTATGTATGCTTTCAATGTTCCGATCGGTTCAAGGATTGTAGGCTGAGCCTGAGGGATACCGTTTTTGAAAGCAATTGTTGCAGCTGTTTTAAATGCCATTTCAGAGGAGTCAACCGGGTGATAAGAACCGAAGTACAATGTGGCTTTAACTCCAACCATCGGATAACCTGCGATTGCACCTTTTGCTATACATTCACGAAGACCTTTTTCAACTGCAGGGAAGAAGTTTTTCGGAACAGAACCACCTACGATTTCTTCTGCAAAAATGAAATCTTCTCCGTCAATCGGCTCAAATCTGATATAAACATCACCGAACTGACCGTGTCCACCGGACTGCTTCTTATGGCGTCCCTGAACTTCAACTTTCTTTCTGATAGTTTCTCTATAAGCAACTCGTGGGGTTTTGAGATCAACATCAACGCCAAGTTTGTTAAGCTTTGAAACAACAACGTCAAGATGCTGCTCACCAAGACCGGAGAGAACCTGTTCTTTTGTTTCGTTGTTGATGGCAAAAGTAATGACAGGATCTTCTTCCATAATTTTTACAATACCTGCGGCAACCTTTTCTTCTTCGCCTTTTTTCTTGACATAAACTGCTTTTGAAAGACAAGCAGACGGGAAAACAACTCCTGCTAATTCAACAGGATCTTTTGCGTTGCACATTGTATCACCTGTTTTGAAGCTGCCGAGTTTTGCAACAACACCGATATCACCGGCAGGGATACAGGAAACTTCTTCTTGCTTTCCGCCACGTGGAGTAATAATTTTACCCATTCTTTCAGCTTCGCCTGTTCTGAAGTTATATGCAGGGGTATCAGAGGAGATTTTACCTCTTACAACCTTAAAGAAAGACATTTTTCCAACAAACGGGTCAGCAACAGTTTTGAAACAGATTGCAGCAAGAGAACCGTTTTCATCGCATTTAATGTCGCCTTCGCTTGCAGCGTCTTCAGCGCTTGGAGCAACATCAACGATTGCATCAAGAATCATATCCACACCTGCAAGAGTCAGACCTGCGCAAGCAAAAACAGGAACAAGAGCGCCGTCTTTAACACCTGCGGCAAGACCTTTGAGGATTTCTTCCTGACTGAATTTTTCACCTTCAAAGAATTTTTCCATCAACTCGTCATCTGCAGAAGCAACGGCTTCAAGAAAAGCGTCTTTCATTGAGGAAAGAGAAGCATCGTCGGGATATGCACATTCTTTTTTGTTTCCGTCTGTATATTCATAAGCTTTTTCATCAATAAAGCTTACATAACATTTAACTGTTTCACCTTCATAATAAGGTACAACACAAGGACAGATTTCAGAACCAAATTCGTTCTGCAAAGCGTTAAAAGTTTTGTAGAAATTTCTGTGATCAGAGTTACATTTTGTAACAGCGATCATTTTTGCCTTGTTTTTAGCGGCTTTGTATGCTTTTTCTAAACCAACATCAATTTCACTGCCTGCAGAGGTGAGGATAAGAGCGCAGTCGCCTGCTCTCATGCCTTCACTCATTCCGCCGGCAAAATCGAAAAGACCGGGAGTGTCAATGAGATTAACCTTTGTATTTTTCCATTCAAGAGGTGCTACGGCAGTTGCGATAGAAACTTTGCGTTTTCTTTCTTCTGCGTCAAAGTCTAAAACAGTGTTGCCGTCGAGAACTTTACCCAATCTATCAGTAGCTTTTGCCAAAAAAAGCATTGCTTCGCAAAGAGAGGTCTTTCCCTTATCGCCGTGACCTGCAACAACAATATTTCTGATGTTTTTTGCCGAATAAATTTTCACATTAGTTCCTCCTTCGGATATGTTTTTAGTATGATAGTGAAAAAATCATACAATGTCAGGTATTATTATAACACTACTTTTAAAAAAATTCAATAAAAATTTTCAAAAAACTTAAAAACTTTTATAAAAAATATAAAAAAATACCTAAAAATGTCAAAATAATTAAAATGAGAAAGAAGTATAAATTAATAAATAAGAATCAGCGGAATTTTTGAGATTGACAATTATACCAAATTTTGATAAAATAACACTTGTCAAAAATGCCCCCGTAGTTAAATGGATATAATAAGATCCTCCTAAGAGTTTGTTATAACAATCACTTTTGGGGGCAAGGCAAACGACAATGTGTTATTTGACAATTAAATAATCATAGATTTTTTAGAAATGCCGCTTTAGTTAAATGGATATAACAAGCCCCTCCTAAGGGCTAGTTGAGGGTTCGATTCCCCCAAGCGGTGCCAATCTCAAAAAGCCGAGAAGCCTTGATTTTACTAGGTTTTTCGGCTTTTTCTGTTTTTTGAAATCACGCGGTCTTCCGAGGAAAGACATCAGTTCAACCGGCGAATCCGCTTCCGCCGCTGCAGGAATCCAGGCCATAC
>JAFOEP010000097.1 GCA_017380115.1 Clostridia bacterium
AAAAACAAGTTCTTTTTCTACAATATCAACCCAATTAACATTATAAATAACTAAACCATTAGCGATTAATCCCAAATATTCGGGAATAAATCTGTTTTCATTGATTTCTTCAAAATACTGATTTTTACGCAATATTTCTCTGAAAGCTCTTTATACAACTGACGGTTTGTGCCTTTCATTGCGCCATCCTTTGAAATGTCGGTACAAATAATATTGTCAACTCCGATTTTCTGCATTTTTTCAAAAAACTCATCAACAGTAACGTTTGATTTTTCAATCCAACCTTTAATCGCAATAAATCCGTCTTTTATGTCGGCACCGACAGCAATTTTTTTGCCGTATTTTTCAACTGCTTTTTTCAAAAATTCTTCGTCTGTGACAGCAGATGTGCCGAGTATTACTCTGGAAACGCCTGTATCAATATATTTTTCAACAGTTTCCATATTTCTGATTCCGCCACCGACTTCAACAAACAAGTCCGTTTCTTTTGCAATCTGGCTCACGACGGAAATATTCGGCGTTGTCGCGTCTTTTGCGCCCTCTAAATCAACAATATGAATATATCCTGCACCTTTGTTTTTAAAGTCTTTTGCAATTTCTATCGGATTGTCACTATAAACAGTCATCTTGTCATAGTCACCCTTTAACAATCTGACCGCTTTTTTATCTACCAGATCAATTGCAGGTAAAATAATCATTTTTTCACCCTCTCTCGCAAAACGCACGTAAAATATCAAGACCTATTTCTCCGCTTTTCTCCGGGTGAAATTGGCATCCCATTATATTATCTTTTTCGACTGCCGCCGTAATTTTTTTATCGTATTCTGCATAAGCAATTATACTTTCATCACATTTGTCTGCATAATATGAATGAACAAAATATACACATTCGCCTTCTTGTATATATTTAAAAAGGTCGCTGTTTTTTGTAAATTTCAATGCGTTCCAGCCGATGTGTGGAATCTTATATTTCGGATCAATATTGCCTTGCATCGGAATTATTTCACCTTTCAGAAGTCCAAGCCCTTTATGCTCACCAAACTCATAGCTTTTTTCAAAAAGCATCTGCATTCCAAGGCAAATTCCCATAATATCCTTGCCCTTTTTTGCTTCTTCTTTTATCAGCTCATCAAGGTTATTTTCTGAAAGTTTTTTTGCAGCATCCGCAAACGCACCAACACCCGGCAAAATAATTTTGTCGGCTTTTTTTATCGTTTCAAAATCAGATGTCACAACGCTTTCTGCATTTATACTTCTTAAAGATGAGCACAGCGAAAACAAATTTCCTACGCCATAATCAATAACTGCTATCATCAGATTATCCCCTTTGTAGACGGAATTTCATCTGCAAATTCTTCGTCAATTTTGAGTGCATTTCTCATACTTTGTGCAAAACATTTGAACATTCCTTCGATAATGTGATGCGTATTCAGACCTGCAAGTTGTCTGATGTGCAAGGTTATTTCAGCTTTTCTTGCAAATGCAACAAAAAATTCTTCGCAAAGCTCAGTGTCAAAGTCACCTACTCTTTTTGACGGAATGTTTATATCCATATAACATCCGCCTCTTCCTGAAACGTCAATTGCGCAAAGAATCAATGTTTCATCCATCGGCAAAATTTTGTCGCCGTAACGAACTATACCTTTTTTGTCGCCCATTGCCTGTAAAAATGCTTCGCCAAGACAAATGCCTATATCTTCAACCGTGTGATGATAGTCAACATCAACATCGCCTTTGCATCTGACGTCAAGATCAAATCTGCCGTGCTTTGCAAAAAGTGTCAACATATGATTGAGGAATCCACAACCTGTATCACAGTTTGATTTGCCTGTGCCGTCAATATTCAAAGAGAGTTCAATTTTAGTTTCAGTAGTATTTCTTTTTATTTCTGATTTTCTCATTTGTCCTGCTCCTTTATTATTTTTTTAATCGTTTGAACTAAAACTTCCATTTGTTCGTTTGTTCCGATTGTTATTCTGTTATAATCCTTTAATTTTTCCGTCGAAAAATGTCTTATTAAAATACCATTTTCTTTCAACAAAAGATAAAGTTCTTCTCCTGCAATTCTGTCACTCTTTGCAAACAAAAAATTAGTTTTTGAATCAACAACATTGAAGCCTATTTTTTCAAGCTCTGTTTTTGTCCACTCACGGATTTTGCAGATTTCTTTGCATTTGTTCATATAATAATCGTTTTCTTCAAGAATAGCAATACCTGCTGCCTGAGTCATCCGATTTACGTTATATGGGTTTGTTGAATATTTAATCGTGTTCAGGTCGTTTATCAGATTTTCATTTCCTATTGCAAAACCAAGTCTTGCTCCCGCCATTGAACGTGATTTGGAGAAAGTTCCTACAACAAGAAGATTGTTATATTTCTTTGTCAGTCCCACTGCACTTTTTGAGCCAAAATCAACATACGCTTCATCAATTATAACGATATTGTCGGGGTTTGATTTTACGATTTCTTCTATTTCTTCAAGACTGATTTCTTTTCCTGTCGGTGCGTTCGGATTTGCAATGACAATATTTTTGTTAATTGACAAATAATCTTTAATATCAACAGAAAAATCATCTTTCAGCTTGATTTCTTCGTATGGAATATTGTTCACTTGTGCAAACACAGGATAAAAGCCGTATGTTATATCCGGAAATACAAACGGATGATTTTTGTCACCGTATGCCATAAACGCAAAATTCAACGCTTCATCAGAGCCATTTGTCATTATAACATTCTTCTTCTCTACGTTAAACACCTCAGAAAACTTTTCTCTGAGCTTTACACATTCAGGATCTGAATACAACTGCAGATTTTCCACTTCCTCTCTGACTGCCTGAACAACTTTCTGAGTCGGTGAAAAAGGTGATTCATTTGTGTTGAGTTTTATATATTTCATGTCCTTGGGTTGTTCCCCGGGAACATACGAAACAAGTGATGAATATTTATTTGAAAAAAACTCACTCATTATTTTTCAAATCGAACCGTGGCACTTCTTGCGTGTGCGTCAAGTCCTTCCTTTCCTGCAAAATATGCAATTTTGTCTGCAACTTCTGAAAGAGCATCTGCTGTATAATAAGTAAACTGAGATTTCTTCACAAAATCGTCAACTGACAACGGTGAAGAAAATCTTGCCGTTCCGCTTGTAGGTAATGTGTGGTTTGGTCCTGCAAAATAATCACCAAGTGCTTCGGGACAATATTTTCCCATAAATATTGAACCGGCGTGTTTGATTTTGTCAAGATAATCAAACGGATTGTCAACACATAATTCAAGATGCTCAGGTGCTATTTCATTTGCAATATCAATTGCAAGAGAAAGATTGTCCTGCGCAACAATTATTTTTCCATTGTTGTCAATTGATGCTCTTGCAATTTCTGCACGTGGTAATTGCGGAATTTGTTTTTCGAGTTCATCGCTGACTTTGTTTGCAAAATCACGGCTGTCTGTCACAAGAACTGCACTTGCCATTCTGTCGTGCTCTGCCTGGGACAAAAGGTCTGCTGCAACAAATTTTGCATCGCAGGTTGAATCTGCAACAACAAGTATTTCACTCGGCCCTGCTATCATATCAATTGAAACTTTTCCGAAAACCTGTTTCTTTGCTTCTGCAACAAACGCATTTCCCGGTCCGACAATTTTGTCTACTTTGGTGATACTTTCAGTTCCGTAAGCCAGAGCTGCAACCGCCTGTGCTCCACCGACTTTATAAATTTTATCAACTCCTGCAATCTTTGCCGCTGCAAGAATGACAGGATTTATTTTTCCGTCTTTGCCGGGAGGAGATACCATAATTATCTCTTCGCAGCCTGCGATTTTTGCCGGAATACTATCCATAAGAACAGTTGATGGATACGCCGCTGTGCCACCAGGAACATATAGTCCGACTTTTTCTATCGGAATAACCTTCTGGCCTATCACAACGCCTTCCTTTTCGCTGATTATAAAGCTGTTCTTGACTTGTCTTTGATGGAATTGTCTTATGTTTTCAGAAGCTTCTTTTAAAATTTCAACAAACTCACTGTCAACCTTTTCAAAAGCTTCATTAATTTCGTCTTCTGAAACTTCAAGGCTTTCAAGCTCGGCTTTATCAAATTTTAAATTGTATTCATACAAGGCTTTGTCGCCGTTTGATTTAACATTTTCAATTATTTCACTTACTATATCAGCAACGTCGTTTGCAATATTATCCCTTGAAAAAATTTCTTCATTTGAAACTTCGCCGTAATTATAAATTTTAATCATTTTATCTGCTCCTTTATACTTTCAGCAAGACGTTCAATTTCTTTGCTTTTAAACTTAAAGCTTGTTTTGTTTGCTATCAATCTCGTGCTGATATCAAGAATGGAGTTTACAACTTCGAGGTTGTTTTCTTTAAGCGTTACTCCCGTTTCAACTATATCCACAATTACATCTGACAATCCTAAAATAGGTGCAATTTCAATTGAGCCGTTCAATTTTATGATATCAATTTCTCTGCCTATTGAAGAATAATAATCTGATGCAATTTTGCTGAATTTTGTTGCAACTTTCAATGTTCTCTCCGAATCATCATAAAAGCCCTTGGGTGCGGCAACAGCCATCTTACATTTGCCCATATCAAGATCAAGAAGTTCATATATGTCAGGAGAATATTCAAGCAAAATATCTTTTCCCACAACACCGATGTCGGCTGCTCCTCGTTCAACATAAATAGATACGTCTGATGGTTTCACCCAGAAATATCTTACCTGTTTTTCTTCGTTTTCAAAGATTAATTTTCTGTTTTTTTCTTTTATTGAAGGACATTCAAAGCCTGCTTTTTCAAACATCGCATAAACTTTTTCTCCGAGTCTGCCCTTAGGTAACGCAACGTTAAGCATCTTTGTTCTCCTTTCCGAAATAAACTGTTTCTCTGCCTCTGAGATTTGATGTGACAGATTTCTGTACGCTGACTGTTTTTCCGTTTTCTATATATTTTTCTACTTCATTTTTCAGTTTGATTTTATCGTCTTTTTCGTTATAAATCAATACAACATCAACGTCATACTCACTTTTTTTGTTCTGCAACTGTTCCAACAAGTCAGTATATACAGCAAATCCGACAGCACCTGATTTTCTGCCCATTTTTCTCATCAGTTTGTCATATCTTCCCCCGGCAATCACACCGTCACAAATTCCGTCGATAAATCCTTTGAACACAATTGAGTTGTAATAATTCATATCATTGACAACGGAAAAATCAAAAATTATGTTGTCGCTGTATTCACATTCGTCAATCATTTTTGAAATTTCGCAGAATTCATCGTATGATTGTTTTGCTGCTCCCAAACAAACGCCTTTGAGTTCTTCCAGAACTTGCTTTCTTTCTCCGTATGATTTAACAAAAACTGCAAGTTTTTCATAATCTGCATCTTCAACTTCATATTCTTCGCAAAGTCGTTTCAAATCGTGAGCATTTTTCTGAGAAATAAAATCAATTGCTTTCTTTGAGAAAATTTCGTTATTGCTTATCTCACTCATCACTGCTGACAAAATTCCGAGATGTGAAATTTCAAGAACAAATTTTTCTCCGATAATTTCAAGACTTCTGACCGCAAGTGTTATCGTTTCAAAAACATCATATAAATCAATTTCGCCAATGCATTCAAGCCCTGTCTGCATAATTTCTTTGTAGTGTTTTGTGCTTTCTGAAACTCTGTAAACATTTTCATTGTAATAAACTTTTTGCTTGTAGCCTGAAACATCTTCTCCGTTTTTTATAATAGAAAGAGTAACGTCAGGCTTTAAAGCCATAAGTTTTCCGTTAGTATCATTAAAAGTAATTATTCTGTCGCTGACAAGAAAATCCTTGTTGCGTATGTACAATTCATATTCTTCAAATTTGCTCATTTTATATGGAAGATATCCGTATTTTTTATAAAGTGATCGCAAAGAAAAAATTGCTTTTTCTTCATTCTTTAAAATCTTCTCATCAATCATTTTTCTCCAACCTCTCAATTACAGTTTTATATCCGCCAAGTCCGTATTCGTAGCATTTGCTCACTCTGCTTATAGTTGTCGTACTTGCACCTGTTTTTTTGCTTATTTCATTGTAGCTGACGCCTTTGTTAAGCTCTTTTGCTACCGTTAATCTTTGTGATATATCCATAATTTCTTTTATTGTACAAATGTCATCAAGAAATGCTTTAAATTCTTCCTCAGTTTTTAAACTTGCAAAAGCTTTGCATAATTCTTTTGTGGTCTCATTTTCCCAGATATTCATTTTTCTCCTCCTTTGTTTTAACGCTTTAGCAAACTAATATGTTAATATGGTAGATTATAATACATAATTCTTTCTTTGTCAATAGAATTCTATCATTTTATTATTAAAACAAAAATACCGTTATACATTCAGCACAACGGATATAATTTCTATAAATAATTCTGATTCTTTTGTTCTTGGTTCAGACATTTTTGTTTTTTATTTTTACGCTCAGAAATAATGCTCCGACAGCAATAATCAATATTACGCTTACCGTTTTAAAGACAAGATTTCTGTCATGATTGGTGGTATCTTCCTGAACAACGGCTATTTGTTCCTCAATATCTATATTTGCAACAACAGAAATATCATTTATTGTGCTTTCGTCTTGTATAACCACAGTGTTCATTCCCGCACTTTTTGTGGAATATGATTTTTTCGCCGTATTATATTTTTTTGCCGTGTTATATTTTTTCGTTGTCGTTTTATTCTTTGATGACTGTTTTGTTGTATTTTCAGTAGTTGTTCTTTCCTGACTTTCCGTTTCCTCAGTTTTTGTATAAGCTCTTATGTCGTACTGTCTTGAATACACTCCAAAAGAATCAACTGCCGTAATGCTCAGGTCTATGTTGTCCTGAATTTTCTCTTTAAACAAAATATATATTTCACATTCAATTTTATTTTCTTCAACAACAAATGCACTGCGTACATCATAAAGCTTGTTATTGAATTCGTCTTCGAGATAATTCACAACTATTGTTTCAGTTTCATTTATCGTAATAATAAAAGAACAGTTTTCGTAACTTTCGACTTCTTGCTTTTCTGTTCCCATCAAAGCAATATACATCTCTGAATTCTGATTGTCGCAATCATACTGCGCAACCAAAAACTCAAAATTGTTGCCACTATTTCCATTTACAAAGCTTATCTTTTCGCAGTCACGCCATTCTCTTCCTTCGATGTTACCATCAATTTTATATGACGCAGCAAATGATGTTAATGAAAACATCATCACCGTTATAAATATTAATGCTATGACTCCAACCTTTTTCATTTTTTACACCTGTTCTTGCCTTTATATCTTAACGCGACATTTAAGATAATATTACACATAAAATTTTTTGTCAAGTTTTGTCGAACAATAATTCTGATGAATTTATAACGCTATTTCCGACACATTTTTTTGATTTTAAATTTTTTCCTTTTGCGTTTGGTATTTATCAATAAAATTCCCTTTGTATTTTAAAGATAATTGTCATCAATGTTAATGAATTTTTTGTTTTTTTATTATGTTTTTTTATTCAAAAATAAATTGTAAAAATTTAATAAAATACGTCTTTTTTTGTTGACTTTAAGGCTGGTTTTTGGTATACTGTTGGTGTAGTTAATTTTGTTCTTTGTAACTGACGGAAAATAGTGGAGCACCACATTGGAGCAAAGAACTGACATGAAAGTTTTTATTTCTTTCCGCCGACCGTCTGGGCACACTTTAACCCTGTTGGTTATAGTGTCCCTTTTTATTTTTCAGGAGGTTGTTATTATGAAAAAAGTTGGTATTGTTATGGGTAGCGACAGCGATTTGCCGATAATCGAGAAGGCAGTTGCAACGCTCAAAAGTTTTGATATTCCTTATGAGGTTCATATCTATTCTGCTCACAGAACTCCGGTTGAAGCCCGTGATTTTGCTCTCAACGCAAGAGAAAACGGATTCGGAGCTATTATTGCAGCAGCAGGTATGGCAGCACACCTTGCAGGTGCTATTGCTGCAAACACTACTCTTCCCGTTGTGGGAATCCCTTGCAAATCAAGCAATTTAGACGGCATTGACGCTCTTTTATCTACTGTTCAGATGCCAACAGGTATCCCTGTTGCAACAGTTGCGATAAACGGAGGAGCCAATGCTGCTTTGCTTTGTGCTCAGATTCTTGCAGTCGAAGACAAAGCTCTTGCTGAAAAACTCGACAACAAGAGAAAAGCTGACGCTCAGGCTGTTCTCAAAAAAGATTCTGATATAGCCGCAAAGCTTTAATTCTTTAACAGATATAAAAACTTATTTGACAATATAAAAAGCATGGCAGAAATCTCCCTTTCCGCTTTCCCCTTTCAGCTCTTTCTACTATGCATTTTCTTGGAGGTAAATCATGGGAGGATTTTTTGGATTAGCATCAAAAAACGATTCTTTAAGCGATGTATTTTTTGGTGTTGACTATCATTCACATTTAGGTACGCGTTGCGGTGGTCTTGCCGCTTATGATGAAACAATTGGTCTGCAAAGAAAAATTCATCATATTGAGAATTCCCCTTTCCGTACCAAATTTGAACATATATTTGATGAAATGAAAGGCACTTCGGCTATCGGTTGCATCAGCGACTCTGACCCACAGCCGTTGCTTATCAGATCAAACCTCGGAACTTACGCAATCTGTATGATTGGTATCATCAACAATTATGATGAGCTTATCAAACAATATCTTTCTTTCTCCGGCGGTCACTTTGATTCTATGACAGGCGGAAAAATAAACAGCGTCGAACTTCTCGCTGCACTCATTGACCAGAAAAGCAGTTTTGCCGAAGGTATAAGATTTGCTCAGAAATCAATTGACGGAACGGCATCAATTCTGATTCTGACAGAAAAAGGCACAATTATTGCTGCACGTGACCTTTTGGGAAGACTCCCGGTTGCAATCGGAAAAAGCGATACCGGTTATGCTGTATCATTTGAATCATTTGCTTATCAGAAATTGGGTTACGAAGACGTCCGTGAGTTAGGACCCGGAGAAATTGTTGAGTTGAGTGCAACAGAAATGAAGCAGCTTTCTCCTCCTCACAAGAAAAAACGCATTTGTTCTTTCCTCTGGAGTTATTACGGATATCCGACTTCAACATATGAAGGTGTGACGGTTGAATCAATGCGTTATCGCAACGGTGAATTACTCGCTAATATGGATAAAAACAGCGGAATAATTGAAAACCTTGATTATGTCGGTGGTGTTCCTGATTCAGGCACCCCACACGCAATAGGATATTCCAACGAATCCAGCGTTAAATTTGCACGTGCATTTATCAAATATACGCCGACATGGTCCCGTAGCTTTATGCCGGGCAGTCAGATGGACAGAAACAAAATCGCAAAAATGAAAATGATTCCTGTCCGTGAACTTATTGAAAACAAAGAACTTCTTTTTGTTGACGATTCTATCGTTCGTGGAACTCAGCTCAAAGAAACTGTTGATTTCTTGTA
>JAFOEP010000098.1 GCA_017380115.1 Clostridia bacterium
GTTGACACTGATAATGATGTTCTTTTAAGAAGATATAAAGAAACAAGAAGGCTTCATCCTTTATCAAATGAATATAACAATTCACTAAAAAAAGCAATTTCGGCTGAGAGAGAGTTGCTTAATGAATTAAAAGCCAAAGCTGATTTTGTTTTTGACACAACAAATCTTTCTTCAATGCAGTTTGTTCAGAAAATCAAAGACTTGTTTACATCAAAAATTACTGATATTATGAACATTACAACTATGTCATTTGGATACAAATATGGTATTCCAAGAGATTGCGACCTTGTTTTTGATGTAAGATGTTTGCCTAATCCGTATTATATTCCTGATTTAAAAGAAAAAACAGGACTTGATAAAAAAGTCAGAGATTATGTAATGAAAAATGAAGAATCAAAGGCATTTCTTGATAAAATTATCAGCCTTGTAAACTTTCTTCTTCCGTTATATATAAAAGAAAATAAATCAAATCTTGTTATTGGCTTTGGCTGCACAGGCGGCAAACACAGGTCTGTAACATTTGCAGAAATCTCTGCTTCATATTTAAAAGATAAAGGGTATAAAGTAACTATTGACCACAGAGATGTCAAAAGATAAAAGGTAATTATTATGTCATTTTCAAAAAACGTAAAAAAGGAATTAGCTCAATTTGAACCTGAAAATCAGTGTTGCTTATGTGCACAAACTTATGGGCTTCTGCTTTTTGGCAGAAGCTTTTCAACTAGTTCCATAAAACTTTTGAGTGAAAGCAAAGATGCTGCAAAAACATATTCTGAATTTTCAATGGATTTCACAGGAATTGAACCCTCTTTTTTAACAACAAAATCAGGTAAGTTTTCTGTAACATTCAATTCAAAAAATGACAGATGGCTTGTTCTGAATTCTTTTGGTCATTCTGAAAAAGAGGTTACTTTAAGAATTAACAGAGCTAATTTTGAAGATGATTGTTGTTATGGCTCTTTCATAAGAGGTGCTTTTCTTTCCTGCGGAACAATAACTGACCCCAACAAGAATTATCATCTTGAATTTGTTGTTCAGAAAGAAAAATTATGCAAAGATTTGAAAACCTTGATGCAGGATGTTGAATTGAATCCAAAAGTACTTAAAAGAGGAAATAACTTTGTTTTATATTTTAAAGACAGTGAAGAAATAGAAGATGTTTTAACAATAATGGGCGCAACAGAATCATCGCTTAATTTAATGGGTATTAAAATGATGAAAAGCGTCAGAAATAAAATTAACAGACAAATAAATTTTGAAACTGCAAACATTTCAAGAACAATTAATGCTTCAATGGTTCAAATTAATGCTATAAATAAAATTAAAGAACGAAAAGCGTTTAACTCATTACCGCTTCAACTTCAAAAAATTGCAGAAATCAGATTGAATAACCCTGATATGAGTCTTGGTGATATGCAAAAAGAGCTTGATGAAGATATTTCTCGATCAGGAGTTAATCACAGACTTAATAAATTGATAGAAATTGCCGATAAATTGAAATAGGTGATTATTATGTCCGATTTTACACATTTACATCTTCATACTGAATACAGTTTACTTGATGGTGCTTGTAGAATTAAAGATGTCATCGACAGAGCTGTTGAACTTGGTCAGAAGTCAATTGCAATTACAGACCACGGCGTTATGTATGGTGCGATTGATTTCTATAAGTACGCCCAAAAGAAGAATATTAAACCGATTATCGGTTGTGAAGTTTATGTTGCACCAAGGAGTATGACTCAAAAAGAACATTTATATGATTCAAGCAGATATCATCTTGTTCTTTTGTGTAAAAATAATCAAGGATATCAGAATTTATCTAAAATTGTGTCTGAAAGCTTTATAAACGGTTTTTATGTTAAACCAAGAGTGGACAAGCAGTTGTTGAAGAAATACCATGAAGGAATAATAGCAATGTCTGCATGTCTTGCAGGAGAAATTCCTCAGAATTTGCTTAATGGTGATTACGACAAAGCAAAAGAAATTGCTTTAGAATACAGAGATATTTTTGGAGAAGATAGTTTTTATCTTGAAATCCAGAAGCATAATTATGAAGATGAAAACAGAATCAGACCATATTTGATTAAGCTTTCAGAAGAAACAGGCATTCCTCTTTGCGCAACAAACGATACTCATTATGTCAACAAAGAAGATGCAAAGACGCAGAAAGTTTTACTTTGCATACAAACAAATAAAACTATTGATGAAGACACAGGACTTGACTTTGAAACAGATGAATTTTATCTTAAAAGCCAGGAAGAAATGGAAATGTTGTTTGAAGATTGCCCTCAGGCAGTCAAAAACACGTCTATAATCGCTGACAATTGTAATGTCGAAATAGAATTCGGAAACACAAAACTCCCGAATTTTGACGTTCCAGACGGATATACACACTTTGAATGGTTTAAAAAACTATGTATTGATGGCTTTCAAAAAAAATATGGCGACAACCCACCAAAAGAATATAAAAACAGACTTTTGTATGAACTTGATACAATAAATAAAATGGGATATACAGATTATTATCTCATTGTCCACGATTTTGTTAATTTTGCAAAAACTCATGATATCCCTGTCGGACCGGGCAGAGGTTCCGGTGCAGGGTCTATAGCTGCATATTGCATTGGAATTACCGGAATTGACCCGATGAAATATAATCTTCTTTTTGAAAGATTCTTAAACCCTGAAAGGGTAAGTATGCCTGACTTTGACATTGATTTTTGTTACGTTAAACGTGGTGAAGTCATAAAATATGTTAATGAGAAATATGGTTCTGACCACGTTGCTCAGATTGTTACGTTTGGAACAATGGCTGCAAGGGCCGCTGTCAGAGATGTGGGCAGAGCTCTCGGTATGGCATATAATAATGTTGATAAAATCGCAAAATTAATTCCGAGAGAACTTAATATAACAATTGAGAAAGCATTAAAGAGTTCTCCCGAACTGGTGTCAGAATATAATTCCGATATTCAGGTCAAAGAATTGATTGATACAGCAAAAAAAGTAGAAGGAATGCCAAGACACGCTTCTACTCATGCTGCAGGAATTGTTATAACAAAAGATCCTGTAGATTCGTATGTTCCGCTTGCTTTAAACGATAATGCTGCAGTCACACAGTTTACAATGACAACACTTGAAGAACTTGGACTTCTTAAAATGGATTTCCTTGGATTGCGTACTCTTACAGTAATTGATAATTGTCTGAAGCTCATTAATAACAGCGGTGAAATATTAAAACAGGAAGATATTCCGCTTGATGACAAAGAAACATTTGAAATGTTTTCAAACGGTCAGACTGAGGGTGTTTTCCAGTTTGAATCATCAGGAATGAAAAGCGTTTTAACTCAATTGAAACCGGAAAGTATCGAGGATATAATAGCTGTTATATCTCTTTACAGACCCGGTCCGATGGATTCTATTCCTACTTATATTAAAAACAGACATAATCCTGATCTGGTAAGCTATAAAACTCCATTATTAAAGAATATACTTGACGTTACTTATGGATGTATCGTTTATCAAGAACAAGTTATGCAAATTTTCAGAGAACTTGCAGGATACTCTTATGGTAGGGCTGATATTGTCCGCAGAGCAATGAGCAAGAAAAAGCATGACGTTATGCAGGCTGAACGTGAATATTTTATCAATGGTTTGGTCAATAATGAAGGTGTAACAGAATGTGAAGGTGCTGTTAAAAGGGGAGTTGACGAAAAAACAGCAAACGAAATTTTTGATCAGATGTCAACTTTCTCACAGTATGCATTTAATAAATCACATGCAGCTGCCTATGCTTATGTTTCGTATATTACAGCTTATCTGAAATGTCATTATCCTCATAAGTTCTTTGCATCATTAATCAGCAGTGTCCTTGATAATACTACTAAAATTTCACAATATATAGAAGAATGTAAAAAAATCGGGATTGAAATATTACCACCAAAAGTAAATGATAGCTTTGATGAATTCACAGTTAAAGATGATAAAATTCTTTTTGGGTTACTTGCTATTAAAAATCTTGGAAGAAATGTTATTAAATCCATTGTTGAAGAAAGAGAACTTAATGGCAAATTCACATCTTTTTCGTCTTTTTGTTCAAGAATGTACGGTAAGGATATTAACAAACGTGCAATTGAGGCTCTTATTTACAGCGGTGCCCTTGATGACCTTTTTATGACAAGAAAACAAATGATTAATATTATGCCTAAGATTATAAGTGATCTTGACAACAACAAAAGAAGTAATATTGAAGGTCAGTTAGGTTTGTTCGGAAATGATGAAAATGGTTTGATAGATAGTTATAAACCTGATGTTGATGGTGAATTCGATTCAAATGAAAAACTTAAATTTGAAAATGAATTTACAGGAATTTATATTTCAGGTCACCCGATGTTTGAAATTGAAAATGATATTAAAGATTTTAAGTTTAACAGAATTAAAAATATTTTTGACGAAGTTGAAATCAAATCAAATAAATATCATGATTCTTCAAGAATAAAAACTATAGGTATAATTTCTTCAATAAAACGAAAAACAACAAAAAACAATGAAACAATGGTTTTTTGTGATGTTGAAGATATTGGTGGAACCATGGAGGCTCTTGTTTTCCCTAAAACATTCTTGAAATATTCAAATAAACTTTCGGAAGGTTCTGTTTGTATTTTGGAAGGTCGTTTATCAATCAAAGAGGACGAAGACCCCAAAATAGTGTGTGAAAATATCTGGACCGTTGATGAATACAAAAAAACTAACGAAGTAACAAAACCAAAAGTTCAAAAAAACAGGGGACTTTATATCAGAATCGACAGTTCAGAAAACAATGAAATAATCAATAAATGTATAAATGTTTTAAATGTTTTTTCTGATGGCAATCAAGATGTTTATTTTTATTTTGAAGATACTGATAAAATTATGAAATATAAGCTAATTAAAGTCTCAATCAACGACCCGTTAGTTAATGAACTTAAAAAAATTGCCGGAGAAAATAATGTGGCTGTAAAATAATAAAAATTTTTCAAAAAACTATTGAATTATTTGTAAGAAAATAGTAAAATAGTATGGTATTATGTCATTGGAGGAATAAAAATGAAAAAAATTGGCGTTTTGACAAGTGGTGGAGATGCTCCGGGTATGAATGCTGCTATCAGAGCAGTTGTCAGAACAGCTCGTGCAAGAGGTTTGAGTGTTTGCGGAATAAGTCGTGGATATAACGGATTGATGGAAAATGATATGTTTGAAATGGATTTGAGATCTGTTTCTGATATAATTGATCGTGGTGGTACAATTCTTTATTCTGCAAGAAGCCCTAAATTCAAAACAGAACAGGGAATGGATCTTGCTGTTGAAGTTTGTAAACGCAACAACATAGATGGTCTTGTTGTTATTGGTGGTGACGGCTCATTCAGAGGTGCGAGAGATTTATCTTTAAAAGGTATTCCTTGCGTTGGAATTCCGGGAACAATTGATAATGATATTTCTTGTACTGATTACACAATTGGTCTTGATACTTGTTTGAATACTATTGTTCAGTCTGTTGACAGAGTCAGAGACACTTCTGAATCACACGACAGATGTACTGTTGTTGAAGTAATGGGAAGAAAAGCAGGTTATCTTGCACTTGAAAGTGGTATCGCTGTTGGTGCTTCTTACATTATTATTCCTGAAAAACCTTATAGTTTGGATGAAGTAATTAAAAGAATGAAAGAAACATTGAAAACAGGCAAAAGACATTTTGTTATTGTTGTTGCTGAAGGCATTGGTGGCGTTGCAAACCTTGCAAAGAGAATTGAAGAAGAAACAGGAATTGAAAGTAAATCTGTAATTCTTGGTCACGTTCAGCGTGGTGGTTCTCCAACAGCAAAGGATAGAATTGTTGCCGGTCTTATGGGCAATTATGCAGTTGATCTTCTTCTTCAGGGAAAGAGCAATCGTGTTGTTGCCATTAAAAAAGATGAAATAATAGACTATGATATTTATGAAGCACTTAACATGACAAAAAGCATTGATTTAAATAAATACAATGTTGCTCTTGAAATTTCAATTTAATTTTAATTATAAAAAAACTCTATGGATTAACGCCGAGCGTTGGTAAGGAAGTATTTCTTTAAAATGTGAACTTACGGCACAATAATGCGTTAAAAACCACCGATACGCGATAGCGTAATCGGTGGTTTTTGCCTTATCTTGCACACGTAATTTCGCATTTTAAAGTGCTGCGCAGTTTCGTAGAAAGGTAAAATTGCTTGAATTGAAGCCAAAAATGCAGCAAGGCTTGTCGCCTTGCGAGGCTTTTGGTGATAATACAAGGAATTTTGTTTGAGAAACAAAAACTTCCTTATCAACACTCGGCGAA
>JAFOEP010000099.1 GCA_017380115.1 Clostridia bacterium
CTGCTGCAAATGCAACAGTAAAGCTACTAAATACTGTGCACAATACAAGCAACAATGAAACTCCAATCTTAATTGATTTTTTCCAGTTTTTTTTCAATTTAAAAACCTCCTTTAATATATATACTACGCCATCTGACAGACAGCGTTAGTGCCTTGAATGATTATTTGCCGATTTTATCGTTCGTTATTTTCCCTGTTTGAACAATGTATATAAAGTTAATTAAATAAGTAAAAACTTTATATATAAATTTTACAACTTCATTATAGCACATATATTTTCAAAAAACAATATAAAATTAAAAAAAAATTAAAAAAATTTTTTTATTATAATTACTGGTTATAAACCTCCGGTACTTACCATACTGAATGTCCTCAAAATTGTAGTCATTCGCATATATTCACCACTATCAAAAATTTAGCTGTTTTTACAGTTTAAGGACTTTAATGGTATTAGAAATTCCGTAAAAATGCAGGGCAAAATCACCCTCTTATGACACTTCTGTGTTCATAATTGATTTGCTGATTATAACGGTTTCAGAGAAGAATATACTTGCTTATCCGTCAACTGTTTGTTCGGAGAAAATTCGTCTGACATGGCGTAATTGATTATGCTTTTGATGATATATTCTATACTTGGGTCTTTCATATCTTCTTTTGAATTGTTCAGGGAACAAACGAGAATTTTTCCTTTTCCGTATGAGAATTGAAAGAGATAAGCAAGACGGTTAAGATGTGTGTCAACACCATAAATGAGAGGTTCCACATCTAAATCGAGAGCATCGATATTTATGGCATATGCCTGAAAGTGAGATCTTTTCCATAAATAATTCCTCCTGTGTCACACTGATGACAAACCGTCAATATATTTGTCGAGTATTGTTTTTGCTACCCACTGGTTCGTTTCGGGCTTAAAGTGTAAATCATTTTCAAGGAATATCCCGTCAAACGGCGCATTTCGCACATCAAACATAGAAATATTCTCGTTTTCTGCCACAAGTTCTTCAAAAACAGAATTTATATAACTCATATTTTTCAACCAATTGCCTGACGGGTCAATTTCCATAGCACGTTTTTCGCATACTATTCTATGCAAAATAACGGGCGGTACGATGCCAAGATTATCATAGAACTTTCCGAATAATTCATTGTAAGTCTCTTTCAGCTCACACTCAAGCTTATCATAAGGAACATCCATTTCCTGTTCTCCACCACGCCAATGCATACCGATTATTTCATATTCTTCTCCAATTCTTTGAAAGCTATCGTCCAACAGACTGAAAATATGAGTAGCAAACGGACAAAGTGATATATCGACCACTCCGAGCGGACCGGGGACAAGCTTCTGCGGTCTATCGGGATACCACATATATTTTTCGGTAACCCCTTGTGCTCCAATGGCTATGGTAATTATATACAGATTTGGCAACGGTTTTCCCTCATCGATCGCATTCTGCCAAAACTGCGCAAGGCAATTTGAGATGGAATACGTGTGATCGTTTTCTTCGCCAAGAATGGTTCCGTCACTTGTGTAATTCGTCCATACAAGCGAGTTGTTGTCAAAAGAAAGGTTGTTCTCTCGATTGAGTCCGAAAACATTTTTTAATGGTGTACTGATTCTCTCGCTTTCAGGCATC
>JAFOEP010000100.1 GCA_017380115.1 Clostridia bacterium
GACCCATTTCAACACATAAAATAAAAAGCAACACCAATTTGCGGTTGATGTTGCTTAGATGCGCCTTTAGGCGCTGCTGGTATTGTTTACCCTTATAGGGTTGTTATTCAAACCACGTCCTTTCGGGCGTGGTTAGTGATTTATTATAATTTCAATGATGTCAGAAAATTAATTCTTATTTTTGCTTTTTCAGATTGTTGCTTAGTTCAGATTAAAACTCAATTAGTTTTTGCAAGAAATAAAGCAGAATTAAATGTATTGGATAATAGCAGTAGAAAAACCATTTATGAATATTTTTGCCGCTACCTTTTTTGCCGTTGTACATTAATAAAATAAGTGGTGCAAGTAATAGTCCGATCTTAATTAAATCAGTTTTTGCGTGAATGGTTGACATATATACAAACGAAATGCAATAATATAGTATCCATTTTAGTTTGTCGTTGTCACGGAAAAAATAGAATATAAATGTAAACAGAATAATATAATAGGACCAATCCCCAAATTTTGAAAGAAAACATATTCCGACAATTGTTAAAGTTTTAATGATAACGTTTGTTTTTTTACTTTGAAAAACTATAAGCGTTGCCAAGGCGAGAAACAATGTGAAAATAACATTTGTTTTTAGTCTTAAAAGCAATGTAAAATTAAAACTTGTAAAGTTTATATATAACTTCATATTCTCATAAACAAATAACTTGTCGGTATCTTGCAAAGCGTTTTGAATGATTTCAACAGGGAAACCATTGTTGAACAGTAAACTGTAAGGGATGCAAGAAACGAGCCAGAAGATAAATAATCTTGTCAGATATCTTTTGGTGTTGCTTGTATGAAAAAAGCCCTCTGCAATAAAATAAGCCATAATAGGAGCAGTTAATCTGCCAATGATATGAAGCACATAAAAAGCAATTGACGAGCTCGGAACAAAAAGCCACGCAATATGGTCAATTGTCATTGCGATAATTGCAATATATTTCAATTTGTTTGTGCTGAAAAGTTTTGGCATTGCATCACCTCCGTACATATAATTTTACCACTTATGGAAGATTGTTGCAATAATATTTTCACTTGAAAAAAAGTTTGTTATATGTTAATATAATGAAAAGGGAGTTGATATTTCATGCACGAATCCGGAGAGATGTATCTTGAAACTATTTTGGTTTTGTCAAAAAAACTTGATTATGTTCGCTCGGTAGATGTTTGCGATTATATGGGATATTCAAAACCAAGTGTCAGCCGTGCGGTTGCTTTGTTGAAAAAAGGCAATTATATTGATGTTGATGAAAATGGTCATCTGACACTTACAGAATCCGGTAAAACTATTGCTGAAAAAATATTTGAAAGACATAATGTTCTTTCCAATATATTAATGCAACTTGGCGTCAGCGAGAAAACGGCTATTTCTGATGCGTGTAAGATTGAACATAATATTACTGATGAAACTTTTGAAGCAATAAAAAAATATTTTGTCGGATAAATAGAATGAAAATAAAAAAGGTACTGCAAATTGTTTGCAGTACCTTTTTTTGCTTTTTATTTTGCTGCTTTTTCAAGTGCTTGTTTAATATCCTCGATAATATCGTTTACATCTTCAATTCCGACTGAAAATCTGATTAAATCTTCACTAACGCCACATTCTTCAAGCTGTTGAGCATTAAGCTGTCTGTGAGTTGTGCTTGCAGGATGAAGAACACAAGTTCTGCAATCAGCAACGTGAGTTGCAATCGTTGCGAGCTTCAGGCTGTCCATAAATTTTGTTGCAGATTCTCTTCCACCTTTAACACCAAAAGAAACAACACCACAAGTGCCGTCAGGCATATATTTTTTTGCATTGTCATAATATTTGTTTCCTTTGAGTGAAGGATAATTTACCCATGTGATATTTTCATTTTCGGAAAGGAACTGAGCAACTTTCTGAGCGTTATAGCAATGACGTTCCATTCTCAAAAACAGAGTTTCGAGACCGATGTTGAGAAGAAATGCATTGTGAGGTGAGGGGATAGAACCAAGGTCTCTCATAAGCTGAACAACAGCTTTTGTTATATATGCACCCTTGCCAAAACGTTCGGTGTAGGTGATTCCGTGATAAGAATCGTCAGGAGTTGTGAGACCAGGATATTTGTCGTTTTGTGTCCAGTCAAAGTTTCCGCTGTCAACAATAACACCACCAACCTGAGTTGCGTGTCCATCCATATATTTTGTTGTGGAGTGAGTTACAATATCTGCACCAAATTCAAACGGTCTGCAATTAATAGGTGTCGGGAATGTATTGTCCACAATAAGAGGAACGCCGTGTTCGTGAGCGCTTTTTGCAAAAGTTTCAATATCAAGAACAGTAAGTGATGGGTTTGAAATTGTTTCTGCAAAAACAGCTTTTGTGTTTTCTTTGAATGCGGCATCAATTTCTTCTTTTGTTGAATCTGGTGAAATAAAAGTGAAATCAATTCCAAGCTTTTTCATTGTAACGGCAAAAAGATTGAATGTTCCGCCATATATTGCCGATGAAGAAACAACGTGATCACCTGCGTGGCAGATGTTGAAAATTGCATAGAAGTTTGCCGCCTGACCCGAAGAAGTCAATACTGCGGCAACACCACCTTCAAGTGATGCAATTTTTGCAGCAACGGCATCGTTTGTCGGGTTTGCAAGACGAGTGTAAAAATAACCTTCATCTTCAAGGTCAAAAAGTTTGCCCATTGCTTCGCTGCTTTCATATTTGTAGGTTGTGCTTTGATAAATCGGAAGAACTCTCGGTTCACCGTTTTTTGGAGAATAGCCTGCATGGAGGCATTTTGTGTTAATTTTCATTGTATCTACCTTATTTCTTTAAAAATTCTTTTATTAAATCAGGACCGTGTTCTACAAAGTTACCTGAATTTTTGGCAGTATCTTCGTTGAAGTTGACTTCACAAAAATCTTCTTTGCTTTTTTGATAAATCATAAATGGTACTGCGTCTCTTGCGTGAGTTGCAGTTCTGATAGGAGTCGGATGGTCGGGCAAAACGAGTATTTTGTAGTCATCATACTTGTTTAAGCCTTCAATCAGAATTGGCAAAACTTTTTCATCAATAAGCTCAATGGCACGAATTTTGTTGTTGACTTCTCTCCTGTGACTGCATTCGTCGGGAGCTTCAAAATGAAGGTAAACGAAATCAACTCCGTTTTCAAGTTCTTCAAGAGCTTTGTTTGCTTTTCCTTCAAAGTTTGTGTCTATATAACCTGTGACATTTTTAACTTCCGGTGCGTTCATTTTTGCGCCGATAGCAATTCCTTTGAGCAAATCAACGGCAGAAATAATTGAACCTTTGAGACCAAATTTTTCTTCAAAAGGTTCGAGGACAGGTTTGACACCTTCACCCCATAGCCAGATTGAATTTGCAGGAAGTTTGCCTTCTTTGATGCGTTTCTGATTGACAGGATGGTCTTTTAAAATAGTATAACTTTTTTTCATCATATCAATCAATTCAGAAGCGTTCTGACTGTCAGACAAATATTCCTTGATGACACGTCCTGAAATATCGTGGGGTGGTGTCATCGAACCAAGGTCGGTTGTGCCGTTGTGCCAGATGAGACAATGTCTGTATTGAATTCCATCGTAAAAAACAAAGTTATCATTGCCTAAATTTTCTCCGATAGATTTTATCAATTCCTTTGCTTCTTCAGTTGAAATATCGCCACCTGAATAGTCAAGCATAGTCTTGTTTTCATATTCATTTTCGTCGGAAAGGGAAACAAGGTTACATCTCAACGCAACATCAGTGTCAAGCATTTCAACACCAATGCTTAAAGCTTCAAGAGGAGAACGTCCTGAATAACTTTCATTCGGGTCGTAGCCAAGCACGGTAAGGTTTGCGACGTCGCTTCCTTGCTTGAAACCTTCTGTTGCTGTGTTGACAAGACCGATTTTTCCGTTACTTGCAAGAAAATCAAGATTAGGTTTTTTGGCACACATCATAGGTGTTTTATTATTCAATTCTTCAACGGGATAATCAGACATACCGTCATAAAGAATTACAACATATTTCATATAATCAGCTCCAAAAAGAAATATATAATTATTTTATCATATCAGACTTTATAAATCAATACAATCAAAACAAAAGTTGACAAAATTTATAACTTGTGATAATTTAATAATCAGATAAAAAAATAATTAAAGGAGTATCAGATATGGTTGAAAAGAAAGAGAGCAAATTAGAAAAGTTTGACAGTATAGCAGAACAAAAAGGTGGCTTTGCAAAAACATTATGGCAGTTTATTAAATTCAGTATAGCATCTCTGATAGCAACATTAATACAGCTTTTGCTTTCGAATGTACTGCCGTTTTTGTTTGATAAAGTTATGGTAACAATTCCTGCATTTTTACAAGGGATTTTTGATCCGTCAATATTGTTTGACACAACAACTCAGGCAGGATTACAATCCTTTGAAAAATATGTTGTTGGCGGAGTTGTTACATGGGGATTTGTGTTGCCGTTTTTTATTTCAAATTTTGTAGGAAACATTTACGCATATATTCAGAACAAAAAAACGACATTCAACAGTGACGCCCCTACATATTGCTTTGTGATTTATTTTGTAGTTCTTATTATTCTTATTCTTGTTGCAACATGGGTACAAGGCTTGATATACGGATGGTTGAATAGTATTGATTCAGCTTTCCTCAATTCAATTTCAAGAACAGTTGCAATGTTCCTTGCCGGTATGATTCAGTTCGTTATATTATTCCCGCTTGAAAAGTTTGTTTTGTTAAAAGAAAAGAAAGAAGATTAATAAAAAGTTAAAGTCAAAAAAATCCCTGAAAGATTTTCGCCGAGCGCTATTCTTTCAGGGATTATATTTTTTATCTTAACCGATAAATTTATAGGTTGCGATTTTCTTAGGTCCAAGCTTTGCTTTGAAAGAGCCGTTTTTGAAGTCTACATCAGCAACAAATTCTTCGTTGAGTTTTAATTCTTCAACTTTTGAAACAGGAAGAATTGTTTTAACGTCGAATTTCACATCTTTGTCTGAAATATTAAACAAACGAATGATAGTGCCTTCTGAATCTTCTGACTGTTTAACAGCTGAAACCATAATATTGTCTGTGTCGCTGATAGTGATGAAGCTTGCTTCAACAGGAAGATTGCCTTTGTTTGCAACAACACCTTTGATAGCGTTCATAGAAGTTTTGAAAGCGTATGCTTTTTGATAAATACCGGCGTCTTTCCAATCACCGTCATGAGGACAAAGAGCATATTCATATTCCATTTTGCCAAGAGAATGTTGGCCTGTGTATTTGTTGAGTTCATCAGGAATCATCGGAGATGCAGCAGTCATATAAGCTCTCTGAGTTCTGATGAGAGTAAGCTTGATAGTGCGGAGATCATCATCCTGAACCTCATATTCACGAAGACCTTTGTTGAGAAGAGCAAGACCTTGTTTGCCGTCTGACAAATCGAGGAAGTTCTGCATCGGCTGGAACGGTGAGAATTTTTCCTGGTTGTCGCCATCAACAGTGTGCTTGATTGTTCTCTTTGCGATATCCCATGCACTTTCTGAAACTGCCCAATCTGTGTTGATGCCTGACGGGAAGTTTACGCAAAGCTTGTGGTCACGGCTGTTGTTATAAAGAACAGTTTTGATTTTGAGCATATCACTGTCTTTTTCAAGTGTAAGATAATAAGTGATAGGAAGCTCTTTCATTTCAGTAAGACGTTCTTTGCTGTCAAGCGTTGCAGCAGCAGGAATCATCATTGAAAGTTCAACCTTGAAAGTACCTCTTTGAAGGTTGGATTCAGTCATAGTGATAGTAGCGTTTGCACCATGGCTTGTGATAATAGTATTTCTTGTAGGCTGACAACTCAGATGTGCACTTCCTGTTTCACCTGAATCAGTGAAATAATGCATATTTTCCATTGTTTTGCCTGTTTTCTTGTTGGTGAGTGAGAAAGTACCGTTAGAGTTGATAACAACTTTGATATTGCTGTTTTCGAGAATACCACCGTCACGAGCAATAAGTTTTCTGTTTTCACCAATCTGTGGGTCATATTCGAATTTAGGATCTCTGAAACGAAGGGCATAAGAAGCATAACCAAAAGCAGGAACTCTGACCTTGATGAGCATACGTCTTCTTCTTGCTTTGAAGCTGATGGATTTGGTATCCATTTCACGTTCTACGCCGATTGTAACATCTTCGCAGGAAAGTTCTGTTGATTCAACGACATTACCGTCTTTGTCAACGATATCGTAAAATTCATCTTCCATGCTTTGCCCGCCAATACCTGCAAAGCCTGTGTTTGCAGCACCTTTTGGAGTGTCAATAACAACCTGAACGATTTCGTTTCTTTCAAACGGCATAGTGTTATAAACAGTGATAATATGATCATCTTTGTTGAAAGCGGAAGATGTGTCAATGTTTTTGTAAAGGCTCATAACACTTCTGCTTGTAACTTCTTCTGCAACAGTCTGAGCAACAGAGAAGTTGTAAAGCATATCATCGTGAGCTCTGTCAACTGCTGCACCGCAAATTGAATCGTGAGCGTGGCATTTGAGGAGATAATCCCAGGCTCTGTCAATGTTTGTTCTCGGATATTCTTTGCCGTAGAAAGAAGCAAAAGAGGCGAGAGGTTCAGCGTGGTTGAAGAGATAGTTTTCGCATTTGTCGTTAAGAATTTTAAGCTTAATTCTTGAAGAATGGGTTGCACCGTAAAGAGAGTTGAAGTTACCATATTCCATGGTTGTATAACGAAGCTCACCGTTGTGGACATACATATCTTCTCTTTTCATAGTTGAACGGATTGCATCCATATAGCTGTCCATAGAATCCTGAACAAATTCAATGTCGTCGCACATTTTGTTCATATCTTCCATCATTTCAGGAAGATATCTGTAAGGCTCATCATTGTCTTCCATATTAAGAGCAAGAAGGTGATTGCCTATTGCATAAGGCATAGTCTGCTTGCGGATATCATTGATAGCCTGTTCAAAATATTTTTTGTCATGGAGATAGTCGAAATCTTCATGCAAAAGAACAAAAGCTTTTTCATAAAGGTCGCTGTCTGCCATATGTACAGGAATCTGGTTGACATCATAATAATAATTAAGGTCTTTAGCAGTTGTTTTGCCAAGAACGATTGCGTTGTGAACATAGAAGAACCAGTTGGTACGGGTTACTTCGTCAAATGTACGCAAAGTATCAAGCTCAGAACCGTCAGCACCAACCCAACGGAAGAGAGGAGTTTTGATGACGTGTTTGTTTGTACCACGATAGAAAATAGCAGTATCAATGTCAAAACCTCTGTAAAGCTGAGGCATCTGTGAGTTCTGACCATAAGAAGTTGCTGTATAGCCGGATTTCATACCACCACCGAATTCAGATGCCATTTTATGACCTTTGATAAGGTTTCTGACAAGAGATTCAGGAGCAACGGTATTTGTTTCGGGTAATGTGTACCAATTTACTACCCAAAGC
>JAFOEP010000101.1 GCA_017380115.1 Clostridia bacterium
ATACCGATTTCACCAAACTCGTTTTCAATTAAAACTGTTTTGGAATTATTTAAAACTTCTTTCAATAATTTTTTAATTAAAGTAGTTTTCCCTGCACCTAAAAAGCCTGAAAAAATATCAATTTTTGTCATAACCTGTAACCTCATATTATTCAAAATCTTTTGGTGGATTTTTATCTATTTTATAAATGCTTCTTTTTTCAATGTCAATTTCGGACAGATAAATAGGTGGTATTCCGGCATTGACAGAAACAGTAGACACTACTGACCTTGCATAAGGGAACAATTGATTATATGCTTCTATATGAAGTTTTTCCTTTGCAACAGTACTGTCGAGAACATCAAAAGAAGCAACAATTACAATTTTAATTTTAAAAACATCACTTTTTTCTTTGTCTGAAACCTCTGCCGTCAATTGAGCTACACATTTTTTGCTGTCATCGGAATATGAAACATTAAATGAACAGGAATTCTGAAGTTGAAGTCTCGTTCCGTTCTCTGCAACGTTCTTAAAACTCATCTCAGAAACTTTATAACCGTTAAACTTTAAATTACTCATTTTTCACCTCGTATTTTTTAAAACAGAACCTGATTATTCATAGAATAGTCAGGTTCACAATCAATCATTTTATAATGCTTACAAGCAATTTAATAATGCAACTTACAAAACTAAAAGCAATGTCAAACCAGGAACCCATTTCATAAACAGGAGTCTGATTGTCTGTCAACGGTACAATTGAAAGAGTATCTTTGTCAAATCTCATAAATTGCGTATATTCTGAACTGTCAGATATAGTAACCTGACTTTCACTTTCAAAAATATAGTCAAAGAAATCATACAAATCTTTACATCCAGCAGCATGTGCCATATCTCTGATAAACCAAGTGTTTTCCGGATACCAACAAGTTGATGCATCAATCACTTTATCAGGAGAAATATAGTTCTTTTCAGGATATTTTTTCTGAATATAATCTTCACCAAGCGACGTGTTTAAATCTGCACAAACTGCACCGTACGAAGTAAATTTTGTGTCAATTACTCCGTCGCTCTGACTGTTACATTTTTCAATAACAGGGGTTAAATAACAATTATATTTTGACACAACTGCAAAATTGCCCCCGTTTTCAATTATTTTATCATACAAAGATTTCGCCTTGGGCTGAACTTCGTTGTGGTATCTGTCATTTAATTCAATAAGAGTTTTATACTGTTCCTCTCGTCCGCCAAAAACAAATTCTTTTGCTTCATCATAGTATTGTTCCGGACAAAGTGCCCATATACCCGGACAAGAGCCAAGTGACGGGAACAAAACCTCTAAAAACAGTTCGTCTTCATAGTTCATAAGAAAATCTTCAAGTGCTTCAACCGTAACATCAAGAGCGTATATTTTATGAAGTACTTTTGCTATGTTGATAATAAAATCTTTAAAATTAAATTCAGGAATAAATCCGTCAAGGTATCCCACCAGATATTCAGCTCGAAGGTCAATGTCCCCCGACATTGGTAATCCGCATACACTTGATCCCAAAGCTCCGGAACAATATAAAATTGCCGAATCAACATCATCATGTCCGAACAAATAAAGATATGAAGTAAATACTGCACCACCCATACTGAATGCGATAATATTTACTTTGTCACAGCCCGTAACTTCTTTGACATTTTTTATATATTTATTAAGTTGACCTGCAATTTCAAGAACTGAAAGTCTCCAATCGAATGAAAAATAATAGGAACGATGTGTCTCTTTATAATTTGGTTCTAAATTATCATATGTGATTCCTGTTTTCTCGTTAAATTTTCCGTTTTTATCGCAACCAATGTCTGCAAAAACTTCTTTACAGCCGTTTACAAGCGAATACCCAAAAGCTTCATCTGCCGTTTTATTTTCCTTTATAGCGTCAACAAAATATCCCGGCATATTTTTAAAAGCGTTAATAATTGTATCCATTACAGGAGGAAAAATCGAATAATACGTTCCGTCATCATTATATTTAACAATATTGCTTGAACAAATCCCGTCAATAAACACAGTAGGATTTTTTTCTTTTGTTGCAAATGCGTTTACACTGAACAAAAGAGTAAATATAGTTGACAAAACAAGTATAACACTTGTTATTTTTATTATACTTTTTTTCATAGTATTTTCCTCCAAAACTTTAACTTTTATTATTATACATCAAAACATACTAACTTTCAACAATTAAATATAAAATTTGTTTAAAAAGTAAAGCAGAAGCAATGATTTTGTCAACAAAAAACGGACTGTCTTACGACAGTCCGAAAAAATATTATTTTAATTATTCGTTGATTGCTGTAACAACGCCTGAACCAACTGTTCTACCACCTTCACGGATAGCAAAACGAAGGTTTGCTTCAATAGCAATTGGAGTGATAAGTTCAACGTCCATTTCAACGTTATCACCAGGCATACACATTTCAACACCATCTGGAAGTGAAATTACACC
>JAFOEP010000102.1 GCA_017380115.1 Clostridia bacterium
ATCACTCTTTTCCACAACTGCGTATCCATAGTTGGACGCATCAAAGCCGATGACATATTTCATTGTTTCCTCAGAAAAATTTTCGGCAGGAATCGTAACATGACGATATTGACCATTGATGTCTACCATCTTAAAGTCAACCATCTTGATATCATTTTCCTTTATAAAATTCAAAATATCTTGGATGCTTTTTGCCATTTCTTTACACTCCTCAAAATTAAGATATGTAATTGTTTTATCACTAAATTAAATTGTAGTCAATACTTTCCACGTGTTGACTGCAAAAAACTGACTGTAATTAAACTTGTAAATAAAAAATTTTTGTTAAAATTGCTTTTATCAGGTGCATATTCTCTTGAAAAGTCAAAAATTTTAATATATACTATAACAAATAATAATTTTTATACAAGAGGTTCAAAGATGTTTTCATTATTGTTAGCGGTCATATATCTGTCGTTTATCAGCTTAGGATTGCCTGATTCGCTTCTTGGTTCAGCCTGGCCTGTTATGCAAACTGAACTTGGCGTACCGATTTCTTATGCCGGAATGCTTACAATGATTATCGCCGGAGGAACAATTATTTCAAGCTTGTTTTCAGACAGAGTAATCCGCAGATTGTCAACAGGTCTTGTCACAGCAATCAGTGTGGGTATGACGGCAGTTGCTTTGCTTGGTTTCTCCCTTGCAAACTCATTCTGGATTCTTTGCATAATTGCAATTCCTTATGGGCTTGGGGCCGGTGCAGTAGACGCTGCGCTTAACAATTATGTGGCACTTCATTATTCCTCACGACATATGAGTTGGCTCCATGCTTTCTGGGGTGTAGGTGTTTCAATAAGCCCAAGTATTATGAGTTTTTGTCTTTCCAGACAATATGGTTGGGAAGCAGGTTATCGCTCAGTTTTCTTTATTCAAATCTGTTTAGTCATTATTCTTTTTCTAACTTTGTCGCTTTGGAACAAGCCAGGTAAGAACACAGATTCAACCGAAGAAGTTGTTCCAAAAGTGCTTACTATTCCACAATTGATAAAATTGAAGGGCGCACCTTTCGTTCTGGTGGCATTTTTTTGTTTCTGTGCATTGGAAGCTACAGCAGGACTTTGGGCAAGTTCCTACCTTGTTAACTTCAGGCTCATCAAAGAAGAAACGGCCGCTATTTTTGCAGCATTGTTTTATCTGGGTGAAACCGTCGGCAGATTTATTAACGGTTATACGGCAGAAAAATATGGTGACAGAGCAATGATTCGTACAGGAATAATTACAATAATAATTGGCACTGTTCTGGTTGCCCTGCCTTTCGGAACAAACATCATAACTTTAATCGGTTTGGTTGTCATAGGTTTTGGCGCTGCACCTATATATCCGTGTATTATTCATTCTACTCCGACAAACTTCGGAAAAGAAGCTTCACAGAGCATGGTAGGCATTCAGATGGCAAGTGCCTATATAGGAAGCACTTTTGTTCCTCCCGTGTTTGGGCTGATTGCACAATACATAAACATAGGCCTTTACCCTGCATTTTTAATGGCTTTTGCAGTATTAATGCTTGTAATGACAGAAAAATTAAATAAAAAAATTTGTATTCCGGCTGAATTATACAATGACTTTGTAGAAAAATAAAGCTGTACCCGACTTTATTTCTTTGTGTTATAAAGCTTTGCCAATCTGAATATAATACATATAAAAATTGTATTGTGAGGGTGTACATGAAAAAGTCACTGTCTTTTTGGCAATTTGTGGGTTTTGTTTTTACGGGTATAGCAGGTGTGCTTCTCCATTTTCTTGTTGACTGGACAAATCAGAATATTATTGTTGCATCTTTTTCTGCAATAAATGAATCTATCTGGGAACATTTAAAGCTTCTGTTTTTCCCGATGTTTGTTTTTGCATTGATAGAAAACCGTTATATTGGTAAAGAGTACAACAATTTCTGGTGCGTAAAACTTATAGGTATAGTTGTTGGAATAGTGTCAATTCCTGTGATTTATTATACCATTAACGGAATATTCGGTCCAACGCCTGACTGGGTAAATATTGCAATCTTTTTTGTTGCTGTGTTTATAAGTTATTTTGTTGAAACAAAAATTTATCAAAACGGCTCAATAGGTTGCGAATCGCCCTTGTTGGCATTGTTGATATTATTTTTAATTGCAGTCTTGTTTGTTGTGCTGACTTTTATTCCTCCACACATTCCCATTTTCAAAGACCCGATCACAGACACTTATGGTTATTGGCAGGTAATTTAAAAACATCAACCGTCATTCTGACAAAACAGAATGACGGTTATTTTTGGCGGAGACGGTGGGATTCGCCCACTGCGCTATCGCTTGTGGCACGCACCCGACCTTTGCAACCGTTCAACGAAAGGTTGCAATTCGTCCACGGCCGAACCGGTCTTTTCGAATCCTGATACACTAAAATTAAAAGGAAACCATACCTTGCAGCACGATTTCCTTTTAGTTGGCGGAGACGGCGAGATTCGAACTCGCGGGGGATTGCTCCCTAACTGATTTCGAGTCAGCCCCGTTATGACCACTTCGATACGTCTCCATATATGTTAACTCTGGTTAGAGTATAACAAACTATTCAATTTTTACCAAACGTGCGACCCATTATATCCTGCCCAGGTGCCCGATTTTTTAACACTGCCGTGTTAAAATTTTACGAAACGGGGCGTTTTCCGTCACCCCGCTTCGATTTATCTTTCAATTATTACAACGTGTATTCTAACAAATTACAGTTGCTTTGTCAAGAAACAGCTTTCTCAAAAATTGTTTGCTATATTAAGAATCAAGTTTACTGCATTATCAATTCCTAATTTACCACTATTTATACAAACGTGATAGTTTGAAGCGTCTCCCCATTCTTGTGAGGTGTAGAAACGATAGTGACGACTTCTGCGTTTATCTGTTTCCTTGATTTTCTTTTCAGCTTCATTCTGGTCAAGTCCGTATTTTGTCATTATTCTATGAAGCTTGAAATATTTATCTGCATGAACAAAAATGTTCAGACAATTTTTATTTTCTTTTAAGATATAATCGGCACAGCGTCCAACGATTACGCATGAACCTTCCTGTGCATATTCCTGGATAGCTCCACTTTGTGAAATAAAAATCCTGTCTGCAAGTGCAGGAAATTCCTGTTTACCACCAGCCGACAAATTGAAAAGAAGGCTGCTCGTTACTTTCTGTTCTTCTTTTTCAATGTATTCTTCTGACAATCCACTGTTTTCAGCTGTTTTAAGAATAATCTCTCTGTCATAAAACGGAATGTTAAGTTCTTTGGCAACTCTTTCACCAATTTCACGTCCACCGCTGCCAAATTCACGGCTTATTGTAATAACAAGGTTCTTTTTCATATTTCCTCGCCTCCCTACATATATTGTAATTATATTTTACATTATAATCTTCTAAAAATCAATCATATTTTGTTGACTTTTAGAAAAAAGAATTATATAATTTAATTGTAAGTTGCAAGGTTTTCTTCCAACAAACGATTTTTAAAATTTTACTGATGCTGAAAGTGATATTAAGGCAAAAGGACGAACAAGTAAACTGTATTTTTCCACGTCCTTTGGGCGTGGTTTTTTTAGATTGATTTTCAGGAGGTACAACTATGGAAACACGAGTAGCAGTTATAGGTATTATAGTCGAAAAGCTTGAATACGTTTCTAAACTTAACTCTATTTTACACGATTATGGCAACTATATTATCGGCCGAATGGGGATACCGTACAAAGAAAAAGATATCAACATTATCAGCGTTGCTGTTGATGCACCACAGGATATTATCAGCGCACTTTCCGGCAAGTTGGGTGCAATAGACGGAATCAGTGCCAAAACAGCTTATTCTAACAAATAACTCGGGGAGATGAGAAAATGTATAATGTAAAATCGCTCAAAGCAGAAGAATTTATCAGCCACGATGAGATACTTGAAACTCTGGCTTATGCAGAAAAAAACAAGAACAACAAAGAATTGATTGAGTCCATACTCAAAAAAGCAGAAGAAAGAAAAGGTCTTTCTCACAGAGAAGCTTCTGTACTTCTGGAATGTGACGACGAAGAAATAACAAACAGAATTTATTCTTTGGCAAAGCAAATCAAAAAAGATTTTTATGGCAACCGTATCGTAATGTTTGCGCCTCTTTATCTTTCAAACTATTGCGTAAACGGCTGTCTGTATTGCCCATACCATTTCAAAAACAAAAACATTGCACGAAAAAAACTGACTCAGGAAGAAGTCAAAAAAGAAGTTATTGCTTTGCAGGATATGGGACATAAACGACTTGCTCTTGAAGCAGGTGAAGACCCTGTCAACAATCCGATAGAATATATTCTTGAATGTATCAACACTATTTACAGCATCAAACACAAAAACGGTGCGATTCGCAGAGTCAATGTCAACATTGCCGCAACAACAGTTGAAAATTACAGAAAACTTAAAGACGCAGGAATCGGAACTTATATTCTTTTCCAGGAAACTTACAACAAGGAAAGTTATGAGTATCTTCATCCGACAGGCCCGAAACACAACTATGCCTATCACACCGAAGCTATGGACAGAGCAATGGAAGGTGGCATTGATGACGTTGGTCTTGGTGTTCTTTTCGGACTTGAAATGTACAAATACGAATTCGCAGGACTTCTTATGCACGCAGAACACCTTGAAGCTGTTCACGGCGTTGGCCCTCACACAATCAGCGTTCCGAGAATCAAACCTGCCGACGGCATTAATCCTGACGATTTTGACAACGGTATCAGCAACGAAATTTTTGCAAAGCTTTGTGCTTTGATAAGAATCAGCGTTCCTTATACAGGTATGATTATTTCAACAAGAGAATCAAAAGAAGTCCGTGAAAAAGTTCTAAGCCTTGGAGTTTCTCAAATCAGCGGAGCTTCCAGAACAAGTGTTGGCGGATACTGTGAAGAGGAAGATGAAGACGATAATTCTGCTCAGTTTGATGTCAGCGACAAAAGAACTCTTGACGAAGTTGTTAAATGGCTTATGGAGCTTGGTTATATACCATCTTTCTGCACAGCTTGTTATCGTGAAGGAAGAACAGGCGACAGATTTATGAGTCTTTGCAAAACAGGCCAGATTCAGAACTGTTGCCACCCGAATGCTTTGATGACATTAAAAAATATCTGATGGACTACGCAAGTGAAGAAACAAGAAAAATCGGTGAAGCACTTATTAAAGCTGAACTTGAAAATATTCCAAAAGAAAAAGTTAAAGAAATTGCAAAGGACCACATCGAAAAAATAGAAAAAGGCATCAGAGATTTCAGATTTTAAAAGAGGTGAATTTTATGTCACTTAATTCAACCCCATCTTCCGACAGAACTCATATCGGATTTTTTGGCAAAAGAAACTCGGGCAAATCAAGTCTTTTGAACGCAGTTACAAATCAGGACATATCTATTGTATCTGACTACAAAGGCACAACAACCGACCCTGTTTTTAAAGCGATGGAATTGTTGCCCCTTGGACCCGTTATGATTATTGACACTCCCGGAATTGACGACGAGGGTGAGCTTGGTCTGATGAGAGTCAAAAAAGCGAAACAAATTCTCAACAAAACAGATATTGCAGTTCTTGTTGTAGATTGCCGGGATGGTCTGAGCGACGTTGATTATGAATTGATTGATATTTTCAAGAAAAAAGATGTTGATTATATAATCGTTTACAACAAATCTGACCTTCCGCACGACGAAAAAATTCTTAATGAAAACGAAATTTATGTCAGCGCAAAAGAAAAAACCAATATTGACAACCTGAAAAACAGAATAGCATCTTTCAACAAACCTTCTGACAAAAAAATCGTCGGAGATATGATTGACAAAAACGACATTGTGATTCTTGTCACTCCAATTGACAGCGCTGCACCCAAAGGAAGACTCATTCTTCCTCAGCAGCAAACTATTCGTGATATTCTCGATGCAGGAGCAATAAACATTGTCGTAAAAGAGGATATGCTTGAAAGCACGTTAAGCTCCCTTTCAAGAAAACCCGGAATGGTTATCACAGACAGCCAGGTCTTTGAAAAAGTGGCAGAAATTGTGCCCGAAAATATTCCCCTGACTTCTTTTTCAATTCTTATGGCAAGATATAAAGGGTTTCTTGAAAACGCTGTCAAAGGCGTTTCTGAAATTAAAAATCTGAAAGACGGCGACACTGTTTTGGTTTCCGAAGGTTGTTCGCATCACCGTCAATGTGGTGACATCGGAACAGAAAAAATCCCGAATTGGATTAAGAAATTTACAAACAAAAATATTAATTTTAAATTTTCTTCCGGAACATATTTCCCCGAAGACTTATCAGAATACTCATTGATTATTCATTGTGGTGGTTGTATGCTCAACGAAAGAGAAATTAAATATCGTATGAAATGTGCGCAGGACCAGAATGTTCCATTCACCAACTACGGAACGGTCATCGCATTTTTACATTCAATCTTAAAACGCAGTCTTGAAATTTTCCCCGACCTGCAAAAAATGATATAAAATTAAGCTGTATCAATTCATAAGAACTGATACAGCTTTTTATTATACTGTCAAAGAAGCGATGATTCCTGAATAAAGTTTTACAGGGTCATTGAAAAAGTTTTCTTTAATAGTTTCAACCTGAATTTTATCAACAACAAAAATAGTCAGTTTCATAAGTTCCGTTTTTTCATCTCCAAGATGGAACGTAACGTTATATCCGCCCTCTGTTTCCTCAACATCAACCTTATTTTCCTGCTTTCTTCTTGCCAGAGTGCTGACTCTGATGGCAGAATTGATTGCTTTTTCACGAACCGTTCTTGGAAGGTCTCTTTCGAGCATATCGGCAACTTCAATTCCCTTTTGAGTAATTTTGAGAATTTGATGAGAATCCTCTTCTACACATTCAAGGTTACCCTGTGAAATCAATTGTGCAATAGCCTGGTTTACTTCAAAATAATTTGCCAGACCTTCTTCTTGCATTATCTCGTTGAGTTGCATTTTTGATATCGGTTCGTCAATGCTTTTGATAATATAGCACAACAAAACTTTGATATCTGTTCTGTTTGTCAGTCCACCCGGTTCAACCCCGGCAACAAGTGCGTCAAATTCCATTTTTATTCCTCCTGTCAGCTCAAATCATCCAATTCATTATAACCTTTAATCTGTTCACGTGTTTTAAAAACATATCCGTTGTTTGCAAGAAATTCCATATCTTTTATTGCAAGTCCTGTGCCTTTTGCCACGCAATTAAGGCAATCTTCGGCAACAAATGTTTTTATTCCGGTTTGTCCTTCAATAAACTCAGCTATACCGAGAATATTTCCGCCTCCGCCCGTTATGCAAATTCCCTTTTGATAAAGGTCATTTATCAAGTCGGGGGACGTCTGTTCAAGAACTTTTGTTATAGCATCTGTTATCTGAATCAATCCATCTCTCATTGCAAGAAAAATTTCAACAGACGACACTTCAAAAAATGTTGGCAGATTGCTCACATAATCTTTTCCATGCGCTAACATTGTAACTTCGTCCTGCCTAATAACTGCGCATCCTATTTTTGTTTTTATGTCCTCAGCAGTTTTCTTGCCGACAATTATATTTCTTTCTCTTTTGAGATAATTTCTTATAGATTCGTCAAACATATTTCCTGCGCCCCTGACCGAAGTCGAAGCAATTACATTACCCATTGATATTACGGCAACGTCGGTGGTGCCTCCGCCAATATCAACAATCATTATTCCTGTCGGGTCATGCACATCAAACCCTGCGCCGATTGAAGCTGCAAGTGGCTCGTCAATAAGACAGGCTTTTCCTGCACCTGATGCAGTGACAAGGTCAAGAATAACTCTTTTTTCAAGCCCCGTTATCCCTGAAGGTGTGCAAACAATTATATTCGGTTTAAAAATACTGAATCCACATATTTTGTTGAGATACCATTTTAAAATATGCTGTGTGGCTGTAAAATCGGAAACAACTCCGTTTTCAAGAGGTCTTACAACATAAACAGAGTCGGGACATTTTTCATACATATCGTATGCTTTTTTGCCGACAGCCATAATCCCACCCGTTTCAGTGTCATAAGCAATGGCAGACGGCTCAGAAATAACAATCCCCTTGCCTTCAACATATACAATTGTACTTGTTGTTCCCAGATCAATGCCGATATTCATTCCAAGCATAATTAATTTTCTTCTCCTCTGATTTTAAACTTTGTCATGGCAGCCGTCAAGCACACAACTTGTTTTGCACCGGCTCTCTTCAAAGCTTTTGAACATTCATTAAGCGTTGTTCCTGTTGTTTTGACGTCATCACACAACAAAACTGTTTTACCTTTCAGGTCAATCTTTTCAGAAACCCTGAACGCTCCTTTTAAGTTTGTTATTCTTTCTTTAAATTTCAAATTTTTTTGCGATGGTGTTTCTCTTGTCTTTATAAGGCACAACGGTTCAAATGTTTTTTCAATATTTTCTGAAATTATTTTTGCGAGATAAGCCGTTTGAGAAAACCCATGCATTCTTTTAGATTTTTTTGTCATAGGAACATTCAACACAACGTCAATCTTTTCGTAATCAAAATCTTTCATCAGACTTCTGCTCATTTCATCCGCAAAAAATTTTCCGTTGTCAAGGTGTCCGTTATATTTAAATCTTGTAATACTTTTTGAAATTATATCATCATAATAAAACGGCGAAAATATATAATCATATTTCCTTTCAAACAACGAGCAACTGCACAAATTGTTTTCCTGTCCGCAATAAAAACATTTCGGATATTGTATCCTGAATTTTTCAAAATCACAGTCTTCACAGAATTTTTCGTTCGGATAAATAACTTTTCCGCAGCCGACACATCTTCTTGGAAAAAGGATATAAATTAAATTCTTCAATACTTTCCTATTTTTCATCTGTCAAAAAACTTTTCAACGCCGAATATCGACGCGTTACCTTGTTATTTTCTGCCATTATCTGTACCTGCTTCGAGCTTCCGACAATTACCATAATTTTCTTTGCCCTTGTGATTGCAGTATACAAAAGATTACGATAGCTCAATTGCGACACAACATTAAACACGGGCATCACAACGGCCTCGAATTCATTTCCCTGACTTTTATGAACTGTGACGGCATATGCAAGTTCAATTTCCTGCGAAAATTCCATAGGATATTTTGCTTTCTTTGAGTCAAAATCAATTTCCATCATCATATCGGAAAGATTTATATCTTTAAGAATTCCCACATCACCGTTAAAAATTCCCGTTCCCTGTTCACCGTCTTTTTCCCAGACAATGTCATAATTATTCTTTATTTGCATAACCTTATCGCCTTCACGCAATGTGTATCCCGAAACATTTATCTGTTTTTTGCCCGGTGCTTCCGGATTAAAGGTGTTCTGCAAAATTCTGTTTATGTTTATCGTACCTGTTTCGCCTTTTCTCGATGGGCATATCACCTGAATATCATTCAACGGAGAAAAGCCATACGCATTCGGCAATCTCGTTTTGCACAAATCTGCAACGGTTGTTGCAACTATTGACGGATAACTTTTTTCTATCATAAAAAAATCTTTGTCTTTTGAAGTGAGGTCAATTTCTTCACCATCAATAATTCTGTGTGCGTTTGTGACAATCATACTTTCCATTGCCTGTCTGAAAACTTCTGTAAGCGTAACAACAGGCATTGCTTTGGATTCAATCAGATCGTGCAACACATTTCCTGCTCCAACAGGTGGAAGCTGGTTTGAATCTCCAACCAGAACTATTCTGCATCCCAGTGGCAATGCATCAAGCAGACTCGCAAAAAGTGTGACATCTACCATTGAAAGTTCATCTATTATTATCGCATGAATCTGAAGCGGATTTCTCATATTTCTTGCAAAAACCTGCTTGTCATCCTTGTCCCACTCAACTTCAAGCAATCTGTGTATTGTCTTTGCTTCGTGTCCCGTCAATTCAGACATTCTTTTTGCTGCTCGTCCTGTTGACGCACAAAGAGCAACTGTCAGCTTTTGTTTTTCAAATATTTTCAATATCCCGTTGAGAGCTGTCGTTTTTCCTGTTCCGGGGCCGCCCGTCAGAATCAACATCCCCTCCTGCGCCGCAGTTTTAATGGCAAGTCGTTGCTTTTCTTCGTATTTAATATCGTTTTCAAACTCAATTTTTTGAATATCTTTGTCAAGTGTATTTACTCCGGCAGGTGGAAAACGTTTAAGAATATTGATTCTCTTTGCAATCAGACTTTCACTCTTGAAAATATGAGTCAGAAACAAAAATTCTCTGTTGTCAATATCGTATGATACAAGCTGGTTATTTGCTATAAGCGCATCAATTGATTCTTCAACAGTATCTTCGTCTGCGTCAAGCAACGCTTTTGCAGGTTCAAAAATTCTGTCCCTCGGAAGACAAGTGTGTCCGTTTGCAAGATTGTGAGCAATTATATGAACAATTCCTGCCATAACACGGCTGTTTTTTTCAAAGCATCCATCTGTAATATTAGAAGCAATTTCATCAGCTCTTTCAAAGCCTATACCCACATTTTCTCTGCAAAGAAGATATGGGTTTTTCTTTATTATGTCAACGCAATTGTTGCCGAAAGTTCTGAACGCTTTCAGACACTCGTTGGGTTTCATTCCATATTTTTCAAGAGCTATCATTATTTCACGAACAGCAAATTGTTCACGAAAAAGATTTGAAATCTGCTCTGCTTTTTTCTTAGAAATTCCTTTTATTGAAGAAAGTCTGTCAACATCATTTTCCAACACATCAAAAGTGTTTTCGCCAAAAGCTTCAACAATTTTAAGAGCAGTTGACGGTCCGATTCCTTTTATCGCTCCTGAAGAAAGATATTTCAACAAATCAGCCGACGTTTTCGGCATACTTCTCTCGCAAAGCTCCGCTTTGAATTGTCTTCCAAACGATTTATGATGCACCCATTGCCCTGAGAACTTTACAGTTTCTCCTGCTTCAATTTCCGGAAGAACACCGACAACAGTCACAAGTTCGCCGTTGCAGTCAACGTCAAGGACAGTAAATCCGTTTGACTCGTTGCGAAATGAAATATTTTCTGCAACTCCGCTGATAATTTCAACGTTACCTGCGTTGTCCAACTTTTCTTCCTCCAATCAAAAACATATATTCAATTTATTATACTTCAAAAATTCTTCTTTTGCAACAACAATTCATATAATTGTCCCTATCACAAGCATTTCTTCAAGCGATTTATATTCTTGCTCAACGTCACTGTTGTCACGGGTAATCCCGAGTGAAAATGCGCTTTTGTGATAATTTTCGCAAAACCAATCCTTAAATCCTCCGAAGTCTTCTTCGTTTCTCTCATTTACAATTCCGTATCCACTGCATACGCTCAATATTTTTACCATTGTTCTGCTGTTTTCCGGATTTGAATTTTCACCCTGCCATTTAATATTTCGTTTATTACCTTGCAAAACGAACGCGTGATGAACATTGTTTCTTTCGCAGAAATTTACAATAGCAGCCGTTTCAGGTTCACTTTCCGCTGCAAAACCTCCGTAGCCACTCGGAGACGGCCCGTATATTCCTTTTTTTGCTTCGTCAAGCTGTATTTCCTCTCTGCCGGAATTAAAGTTTTTTGAAATATCTATCCCCTTAACGTTTGCATCCCACGACAAGAAATCTCCTTTTGAAATTGTCTGAACAAAATCGCCGTATTCTTTTGCACCATCTTTTCCGTTGCATACAATTTCAAGTCCGTCAGGATTGACGCAAGGAACAACAGTAAGACCCCTTGTTAAAAGTGCCGCAGAAATGTTCACCCCTGCTAATCTGGTTTTGTTCTGAAACGCTTTCGAAACGTTGTTTATGTATTTTAACAACACCTTAATTGCAACAACATCTCTTCCGCTGAATCCACCAAAAAACGCAACGCCGCTTTTATAATTACCAACGCTCAGTCCATATATTTTTCTTTTGCAAACACTTTCTCCGACACAATGGCACACAAGAAACGGAAACTTCTTTTTTAATTTTTCAATCGTAGACAGATATTCTTCGTAGTCAAATTTATTGTTCATTTTTCTACCTCGTTTATGTTTTATTAATAAATAAATATTTACTATCGTTTGACGATATGCTATAATAAAACTATAATTTTGAATAATAAGAGGTATTGTATGGAACTTGTTGAAAAAACTCTTACTCAGGAATACAAATACAAAGGAAGAATCATTAATCTTCGTTACGATACAGCTGAACTTCCTGATGGAAATTTATGTTCCCGTGAGGTTGTTGAACACAATGGAGGTGTTACGGTTTGTGCCGTAACGAAAGACAAGGAAATATTCCTCGTAAACCAGTTCAGATATCCTTATTCTGAAATCGTGACAGAAACACCTGCCGGTAAGCTCGAAAAAGGCGAAGACCATTTTGAAGCAGGTAAAAGAGAGCTTGAAGAAGAAGCCGGTGTCACGGCAGAGAATTTCTATTACCTCGGAAAGTTTTATCCGACACCCGGTTATTGCGGAGAAATTATTCACCTTTATGCCGCAACAGACTTAAAATTCACAGGTCAGAATCTTGACAGTGACGAATTTCTTAATGTTGTAAAAATCTCTCTTGATGATGCTGTCAAAAAAATTCTTGACGGAGAATTGCCTGACGGAAAAACTCAGGCAGTCGTTCTGAGGACTGCTTTGATGATAGAAAACAATAAAATAAAATTATAAAAAGGTGGGATTGTTTTGCAAAAAAGTTGGTACAAAGACGTTGCCGTTTATCAAATCTGGACCAGAAGTTTCTGTGACGGAAATGGCGACGGAATAGGCGACCTGTACGGTGTTTACAACAAACTTGACTACATCAAATCTCTTGGCGTAGATGCAATCTGGTTTTCACCGATTTATCCTTCTCCAAACTGCGATTATGGTTATGACATTTCAAATTATTGTGACATTAATCCCGAATTTGGTGACCTTGAAATATTCAAAAAAGTTCTTGACGGTGCTCACGAAAGAGGTATGAAAATTATCATGGACCTCGTTGTAAATCATACGTCGGTTGAACACGAATGGTTCAAAGAAAGCAAAAAAGGTGCTGACAATCCTTATCACGATTATTATATCTGGCGAAAAGGAAAGGGCAAGGACGGCAGAAAGCCACCTAACAACTGGCTGTCAACTTTTGAAGGCTGTGCCTGGGAATACAACGAAGATATCGCAGAACATTATCTTCACGTTTTTGCAAAAGGTCAGCCTGATCTTAATATGGATAACCCAAAAGTCAGAGAAGAAGTCAAGGGAATTTTACGTTTCTGGCTGGATATGGGAGTTGACGGTTTCAGAGAAGATGTTATTACTTTTATATCAAAAAAAGAAGGACTCCCAAACGGTTTCCCTCTTCCCGTTGCAACAGGAATTGAGCACTATGCCAACGGCCCTCATACATACGAATATCTTAAAGAATTCAAAGATGATGTTTTGTCAAAATATGACTGCTTTATTGTTGGTGAATCTCCTCTTGTCAACATAAAAAGAGCCCTCCAATATACAACAGAGGGTGAAAATCAGATTTTGCAGATGATGTTCAGTTTTGACCATATGTGTGCCGATTGTTTCATGGTAGACTATATTCCAAGACCTTTTAATCTCAAAAAAATGAAAAAAGCTTTCTCTAAATGGCAAAACACTATCAACGGCGTTGGTTGGAATTCACTTTATATTGAAAACCACGACCACCCTCGAATTATCAGCCGTTACGGAAGTGAAAAATATCACCACGAAAGCGGAAAAACTCTTGCCGCTATGTATATGCTTCAGCAGGGTACACCTTACATTTATCAAGGTCAGGAAATTGGTATGACAAATATCAGATTTGACAGTATTGACGAATGTAAAGACGTTGCCACTCACAACGCATATAACATCTACAAAAAACTTCATTTTTCTGAAAAAACAACAATGAACGCTGTATGCAAAGGTTCAAGAGAAAATGCAAGAACTCCTGTTCAGTGGGATGACAGCGAAAATGCAGGTTTTACAACAGGTAATCCGTGGTTTAAAATTAACGACAACTACAAACAAATCAATGTCAACAACCAGGAAAATGATGAAAATTCTCTTCTTAATTTCTATCGTAAATTACTTAAATTCAGAAAAGAAAATCTCAGCTTGTTGCGTGACGGAAGTTATCATGAACTTATG
>JAFOEP010000103.1 GCA_017380115.1 Clostridia bacterium
CCTGCCAGGCTGTCGCCTGAACGTGATAACTCACGTTTGCGACATTGACGGCTTCGCAAAAATGCCCTTGCAAGCAAACATTTTTGCTCATGGTAAAATAGTCGCAACTAACCTTGCGAAGCAACCCTGCCAGGCTGTCGCCTGAACGTGATAACTCACGTTTGCGACATTGACGGCTTCGCAAATTATATAAAAAACTATTAAAGTGAAATTTGAATGTGCTGATAATATTCAGCTTATATCAATAAAACAAAGAGAACTAATTGATTTTATTTTTAAATCATTTCAAAGGTGAAAAAATGGATGTAGTTAAAAGTAAAAATCAAAAAGTTAATAAATTCTCATATATAATCGACAGAATGACCGACATTTTGTTGCTGTTTTTGCTTTGTGTACTGACATCACATAATGTCAGCGTTGAAGGCGAAAACTATATTTATTATCTTGCATTTTTTTCATATATAGGAATTGCAGGATTTAGAGCAATTCTGAAATCATATCTGAACTTGTTTCATTTTAAAATTCCTGTTCAGACATTGTGGTATGGATTGTTTATTGTTCTGGGGTTAACATCATATTTGTGGGCAAAATATCCGGATGCCGCAATGGATATGATATCAAGATTGACGCAGAACATGATTTTGTCATTTTTTATGATAATCAATGTTAAAACGAAAGAAGATTTCAGACGACTTCAGAATATATTTATACTTTCAGTTGTTTATATGTCGTTAAAAATACTTTTTTCGGTATCGCCCTCAGAGTTGTTTTCAAGACATCTTGGAAACTATGATATCACGGGACACAACGTAAACTTTACAGCGTTTTATTTTGCAATAATATTAATTCTTCTGTTTTATAGGTTTTATGTTGAAAAATCAAGGTTATATATTGCGTTAATATTGTTTTTAGGATTTATGCTTATTCTGACAAGTTCAAGAAAAGCGTTGCTGATGATTATAATCGGATTTTTCCTGATAGTTTTATTTGACAAAAACACAAAACATAAACTGCTGAAATTAATAATAGGAATGTTGATTTTTGCAGTGTTTGTTTATTTAATATTTACAAACGAAAAGTTGTATCGTGCAATAGGCTGGAAATTTGATTCAATGCTTTCGTTCCTTGAAAATAATAAAGGGGATAAAAGCTTGTATGAAAGAAAGTTTTTCAGAGAATATGCAGTGGAACTTTTTTATAAAAACCCGTTTGTGGGCGTTGGCCTTAACAACTTCTCGCAATATCTTGGAAAAGTTTTTTCAAGGGCAACCTATTCCCATAATAACTGGCTTGAAATGCTTTCGTGCCTTGGAGTAGTAGGGTTTGTAATGTATTATTGGTTTTATTTGTATTGTATTTTCAAATCGTACAATCAATTAAAAAGAGGTTATAGAAGTATATTGCCTTTTATGATAATTATAATTACAATGTTTATTTTTGAATATGCGCAGATAGTTTATTATGACACGTTTATTCAATTGGTTATATCGCTGTGCTTTATAGGAGTTAGTGTAGGCGATAGGGCTTTAGAAATGAACACAAATAAAAGATATTCCGTATCGGGAGGTAATGAAATTGAATAATTCAAATTCAAGTGCAAGTAACGGACTGGAAATAAATATTATCTATTTGTTGGAAGGAATCCTGAAAAAATGGTGGCTTATATTGTTGCTGACTGTTTCTTTTGCATTGGCAGGAATAGGCATATCAAAAGTTTCAACAACTCCGACATATACATCAAAAATTTCTTTTGTAGTTAATGCTATATCAAACAGTTCTTCTGATGAAGCAACATATAATGACATTAATGGCTCAATTAAAATTGCAAACACATTTTCGCATATTTTGTCGAGCAGAATTCTTTATATAGAAGTTGTAAATGATTGCAAGGACTACAATTTAAAAGAAGAAGAATTGAAAAATGCAGTAAGCGTTTCAACTGTCGAAGACACAAACGTAATCGAAATGCTTATAACAACAGATAGCGCTAACAAATCAAAAGCAATAGCTGATTCGGTTATGCTTCATTATTCAGACGTGGTCAAACAAGCATATCCGAGCATCGGACTTGCTGTCATAAACCCACCGGTTAAAGCTATAAATCCCGATACAAGTAATGTAACTGCGAGAAATGCGCTTATCGGAGCATTCCTTGGAATTGTTATCGCAGTCTTGATTGCAATTATTTCTAACCTTGCAAAAGCAACAGTCAGAGAAGCAGA
>JAFOEP010000007.1 GCA_017380115.1 Clostridia bacterium
ATTTTGTTGGAACCTGAAGAAGTTCCTGCTGAACTTATAAAAGAAGCAGCAAAGAACTCTGATGTTGCAGTTATAACAATACATCGTTATTCGCTTGAAGGTTTTGACCGTTCAAGTGAAAAAGGAGATTTTTATCTTACAGATACTGAACAAAAAATGATTGACGATGTCACAGAAGCATTTGAACATAGTGTTGTAGTTCTTGATGTTGGTGGCATGATTGATGTTTCATGGATTAAAAATAATCCTAAGATTGATGCAGCGCTTCTTGCCTGGCAGGCAGGTATGGAAGGCGGTCTTGCGATTGCAGATATACTTTGTGGTGATGTAAACCCATCAGGAAAGCTTACCGATACTTTCGCAAAAGAATTTGCTGACTATCCTTGCGTTGACACTTTCAATGAAGACAAAGAATATGTTTGCTATTATGAAGATATATATGTAGGATACCGTTATTTTGAAACTATTCCGGATGCAGCTGCAAGAGTAAATTATCCTTTTGGATATGGTTTGTCATATACCGACTTTGAAATCAGCAAACCTGTTGCTACTTTAAAGGATGACAAGATAGAAGTTTCTGTTTCAGTTAAAAACATCGGTAAAGTAGCAGGTAAAGAAGTTGTTCAGGTTTACTTCTCTGCACCACAGGGAGTTCTGGGCAAGAGCAAAGTTTCTCTTGCAGGCTTTAAAAAGACTAAGCTTTTAGTTCCTGATGAAATTGAGAACATTACTATTGAATTTAATGTTTCAAGTATGTCAAGCTATGATGACCTCGGAAAGCTTCAGATGTCTGCATATTTGCTTGAAAAAGGTGATTACATTTTTTATGCAGGCAACAATTGCCGCGATCTTAAAGAAGCGGACTGGCGTTATAATGTAAGCGAAGAATATATTGTGACAGAGCAGCTTTCTCAGAAATGTGCACCTAATAAAATAGAAAAGAGAATGCTTTCTGACGGTAGCTTTGAAGAACTTCCGTCATTCCCGATAGAGACTTATGATGATCTTCCTGCCCGTGAAAATATTGCAAAGGTTCCTGAATCTGAGAATCCGTTTGGTTTCTTAGATGTAGCAAAGGGTAATATCACTCTTGATGAATTTATTTCACAGCTCACTGATGAAGAACTGATATGTCTTATGAGTGGTATTCCGAGCAGAGGTGTTGCAGATACAGCCGGATTTGGTGGAGTTCAGAGATTAGGCGTTCCAGCCGTTATGACAGTTGATGGACCTGCCGGAATAAGACTCAATCCAAAAATAGGCATTCCGACAACTGCATGGCCATGCGCTACACTTATTGCTTGCACATGGGATCCTGATCTGGCTTATGAAATAGGTAGAGCAGGGGGATTAGAGGCCAAGGAAAACGGACTTGCAGTCTGGCTCACACCGGCACTTAACATTCACAGAAATCCTCTTTGTGGAAGAAACTTTGAATATTTCAGTGAAGATCCGTTGATTGCAGGTAAATTTGCAGCAGCAAAAGTAAACGGAATCCAGAGTGTTAATACTGCTGCTTCTGCAAAGCATTTTGCTTGTAACAACAAGGAACTTTACCGAATAGTCAGTGACAGTCGTCTTTCTGAACGTGCTCTTCGTGAAATTTATTTGCGTGGATTTGAAATTTGCGTTAAGGAATCACAGCCATGGACTATTATGAGTAGTTATAATCTTATAAACAGCAGAAGATGTTGCAACAGCTATGAACAGATTCAGGGAATTTTGAGAGACGAATGGGGCTTCAAAGGTATGGTGACAACTGACTGGGACACACCGTGTGATCAGGCATATTGTGTGCTTTCAGGTAATGATTTGCGTATGCCTAAAGGAGAACCGGATGTTCTGAGAGAGGCTCTTGAAAACGGAAGACTCAAACGCGGACATTTTGAGGAATGTGCCAAACGTATATTGGAAATGATTTTGAAACTTGATTAATACGTTTTAATTATTAAAATAGCTTGTATGAGCTAAAAATGCATTAAAAAGCCGACTGAATAGTCGGCTTTTATTTTTGATTAGAAAAATATAGTTATATTTTTATTTCTTGTTTATTTGGTTTTTTGAAATGTTTTTTCATATAAAGCAGTAAAATCACGCCGAGGATAGGAAAGATTGTTGCAAGAAACATTCCTACCTTAAATCCTACTTGTTCAGCACTCAGCGACAAAGAAACGCCGACATTCTGTGCCCATTCGGTGAGGGCTATTTTGTCAACAATAATACCGAGCGACTGAGGCGCAAAAGACGCACCAAAATCTCCACCTGCTGCCATAAGGGCATATGCGGACACACCGGCATATGGAATTTTTTCTTCCATTAGAATTAATGTTCCCGGCCAAAGCATAGACGTTGAAATACCGACTGCAACACAGGCGAGTAATGACACAATTGCGTTTTGCGATAATGCGACAGTAATGTAGCACACTATTGCCCCTGTCATACTTATAGTCAGAGTCTTATGGATGTTTTTACCGTATTTTGCATAAGCAGTTCTTGTAAAAGCAAGTAATACTGCAAAAAGTGCCATACCAAAAATATCACCCCATATTTTTGGTATTTTTAAAGAGTTTTCTGCATAAACGGAAATCCAGTTGCTCATTGTGTTTTCAGCACTTGAACCAAGGAATATAAGTAACATACACAGTAGCAACCCTTTTGTTCTGTGCTTTGACCTTGAAGCTTCTGCCTTTGCCTGTTCTATGTTTAAATCAGGAAGTTGACAGGTCATAAGTAATATTGAAGAAATGACCGGTAAAATTGCCCAGAAAAGAGTCAGACACATCCAATATTTGCTGCCGACAAAGTGGAGAAACAATGTGCTGACAACAACAACAAGAACAACACCGTAGCCGTAAAGAGAATGAAGCATACTGAGGTCACCCTTTGGGTTGTCGGACGGCAACTCAGCAATTATCGGACTGACTAAAACTTCACCAAGACCTGAGGCGACGGAAAAAATGAATGTTCCTGTTATGAGTCCGGCATAGGCATATTCAGGAAACAAAGTCGGGGTCAGGGCATAAATCCCAAGACCTGTTGCCGTAATAAGAGGCATTATTCTTACTGTCAGTCGTATATTAAAATGTTTGCTCAAAAAACTGAAAATCAAATCTATGCCGAGTTGTGTGCAGAAATTAATAAGTACCAGAGTTCCGAGCAACGTATAGGAAATACCATACGTTTCTTTGAACGTTGCAAACAGAAGTGGTGGCAGACTGAACACCGATGACATTGCAAGATAGGTAAAATAACAATATTTTTTTGTGTGTTTGAAAGTGAGATTTTGCATGGTTTTAAACACCTTTTGAATTATTTTGCAGTTTATAATTGAGCTTGTCAATAAAAGTTAAAAATGTTTTTGAATAAAATTGTCGGATAATAAAAGTCAACTTTTGTCTGAAAAAAGTTTTTTAGAAAAATATAAACACCGTATGACCACCCCATCATAGGAGAATTTCGTATTCATTCTTCCTTAAAAACATTAAAATCCTATATTAGTTTTTTGTAAATAATAACAAATCCAGAACAAAAATGCAACAACAAATAATAATCCTCTTATTCAAAACCTCTTGACTTTAAAAATTCATAACTGCGTTTTAAACAGTCAAAAGGATTTTCTCCGTGACAGTTATCTTGTTCAACAAGCATATATTCTGTTCCTGCTTTTTCTGCATTGGCAAAGATTCTGTCAAAGTTAAGATTTCCTTCACCGACAACTGATATAGAAGCACCATAAGCAAAATCTTTAAGGTGAATCACAGGCACTCTGCCTGCAAAATTTTCAATCCACTGAGCAGGGTCTGCACCACCGAATTGAATCCAATATGTGTCAAGTGTGAAACCGAATTTGTCAGGAGAAAAATGCTCTGCCATATGTTGAAGAATAGGTTTTCCGTCTTGCTTGATAAACTCAGTTGCATGATTGTGATACATAAAATATTTGCCATATTTGTGCAGGTTTTCAACTACAGGTGTGAAGGTGTCATAAAACTTATCAAGCGTAACCTGTCCCGGTTCAAAATTCAGATAACCGAGTCCGATTCTGTTGCAATCAAAAATATCGTGATCATCACAAACTTTTTTAGCGTCGTTGATAAGCTTGTCTGATGCTATGTGAGTCAGAACACATTTAAGGTCATTCTTTTTAAGCTCGTTTTTGAGCCATTCAGCTTCATATTCACAGGTTCCGGAAATCTGGACTGTTTTATATCCGATATCCGCAATCTTTTTTAAGCTCTCAGAAAAATCATCAAGTGTCTGGCAAAAATCTCTTACGGTAAATAATTGTGCTCCTGTTATCATAATTTTACTCCTTATAATAAAATTTTTATTGAATTACTGTTCAGACTAAAAAATAATCATATCAATTTATTTAATGTTTTGATTTGTGCGTCTTACAACTCTGAATAAGATTATTTTTTAATATACTTACAGTATACGCTGATAATTTATAAAATCAATGTAATATAAAATTAAAAAAACATTGAAAATATTGATGTTTAATGCTAGAATATTTGTGACAGAGGTGATAATTTTGGAAAAGTCAACAGTTTTAGCCAAAGAAGTTTATACCGAAAAACCTAATCCGGATGATTTTAAAATGCATTCACATAGTGATTATGAAATATTCTGTTTTTTGAAAGGCAATGTAAAATATTTTGTTGAAGGAACTGTGTATGACCTTAAACCAAACGATATTCTTATTATAAAAAAAGAAGATGTCCATAGCATTTTAATGACAAAGCCCTCTCCTTATGCAAGAATAGTAATAGGTTTTTCAGAAAATAATCTGTTACCCGGCGTCAATGAAAAAATAATTTCGTTTATTAATAACAGACCATTAGGAAAATATAACAGGTATTCGGCGTCTGTATATAAAAATCACGAATGGATTAATTATTTAAAAAAGATAATCAATGCTGATACCAATGAAGAAAAACAGCTTTATTTAACAGTAGTTTTAAATGAACTTTGCAAGGAATATCCGAAAGATACAGGGACTGAACAATCTGATAATATTAAAGAAATAATCAAGTATATTAACTCGAAGTTGTATGAGCCTATAAATCTTGATGAAATATCTGAGAAATTTTATTTGAGCAAAGCTCACCTGATAAGAAAATTTAAACATTATACGCAGTATACAGTTTGGGAATACGTTTTGACAAAAAGACTTACACACGCAAGAGAGCTTCTGAAAAACGGTCACAAACCCACTACGGTTTATTCGCAGTGCGGATTTAATGATTACTGTACTTTTTATAAAGCGTATAAAAATAAATTTTTTGTTTCGCCAAAAGATGATTATAAAAAATAAAAACGAATAATATGAAATTTCATACGCTTGATACATTTACTTTTTGAAAATTCTATGATACAATACAGCAAGAGGTGATTGACATGGCATATTTTAAAGATCAAAAGAAATTAAAGGCAGTAACTTTTAGTTACGATGATGGAACAACTCAGGATATTCGTCTGATTGAACTTTTAAATAAATATAATCTTAAATGTACTTTCAATCTGAATTCAGAATTGTTAGGTCAGAGAGGAATTCTTATAAGAGAAGATCAGCGTGTTTCTCATTATAAAATTTTTCCCGAAGATGTAAAGTATGTGTATGACGGACATGAAGTTGCCGTGCATACTCTTACTCATCCGCATTTACCAGAAATTGCTGACGAAAAAGAAATTATCCGACAGGTAAGTAAAGACCGTGAAAATCTTTCTGAATTGGTTGGATATGATGTTTACGGCATGGCTTATCCGGGAGGCGGAATCAACAATGACGACAGAGTTGCAGAAATTATCAAAAATAATACTGAAATTCGTTATTGCCGTACAATAACAAACACAGACAGCTTTGACCCACAGACAAATCTTTACCGTTTTAATCCGAACGTTTTTCACATTATGGAATATGACAGATTGATGGAAATGGGAAAACAGTTTGTTGATATGAAATGTGATACGCCTAAGATTTTCTATATCTGGGGACATTCATTTGAAATGGACCTTCGTCCTGACAACTGGATTAAATTAGAAGAATTCTTTAAGTTTATCAGCAATAGAGACGATATTTTTTACGGAACAAATTCAGAGGTTTTGTTATAAAAAAATAACTGATGATTTTTAGACAAAAAAAGCGAAGTTGACAATCAATGCTTACTTCGCTTATTTTAAATTTATTATAATATTTAATCTTTCAGCCTTTTCACAACAACAAGACAAATCTTAATGTGATACAATCGCTGTGATTAATGAGTATGATAACAAGTTGGAGAATTATATGGCAAAAATTACGGATAAAAAGTCAGCGTTGAAAATGAGTATTCTTTTTATGCTGATTTATATGGTAAGTTACATAACAAGAATAAATTACGGAGCAATTATATCTGAGATAATATCAGCAGAAAATATTAAAGGCTCATTGGCATCTCTGGCTGTTACGGGAAGTTTTATCACTTATGGCGTAGGTCAGTTGATAAGTGGGTATCTCGGAGAAAAAATTCAACCGAAAAAACTGATTGTTATAGGCTTTTTTACAACAACAGCGATGAATTTGCTGATTCCGATTTGTAATTCACCGTATCAGATGACTGCTGTGTGGAGTATAAACGGGTTTGCTCAGGCGTTTATGTGGCCACCACTTGTAAAACTGATGACAGAAGTTTTTGACGAAGCGATGTATAAAAAAAGCTGTGTGCTTGTTTCGTGGGGAAGCTCATTCGGCACAATACTTGTATACCTTGCAGGACCTATGTGTATTCATTTTCTTGGTTGGCGTTCAATGTTTTATTTCTGTGCAGGTTTTGCGCTGGTTATGGTTTGTATATGGATGAAATTCTGTCCTGACATTGAACAAAGCGTCAGGGTTGAAGATGAGACAAAAAATGTTGTTGCAAAAAAATCTTCTGTTTCTGTGTTGATAATATTTGTTATGATAGCAATTGTTCTTCAAGGAATGCTGCGAGATGGCGTAACGACATGGATGCCGTCATATATAATTGACACATTTAATCTTGAAAGTGAAAGCTCAATTCTTACAGGCGTTTGTCTGCCGTTGTTCAGCATACTTGCATTTAAAATTACATCGTTCATATACGAAAAAAAGGAACACAACGAAGTCCGCCTCTCATCAATTATTTTCTTTGTAGGTTTTGTTTGTGCGATGTTACTCGTGTTGTTTAACGGAAAAAGTCCGATTATTTCTGTTGGCTTTTCAGCTTTGCTTACGGGTTGTATGCACGGCATAAATCTTATGCTCGTATGTATGCTTCCGGCACACTTCAAGAAAAGCGGAAACGTTTCATTTATGTCGGGACTTCTGAATTTCTGCACATACGTCGGCAGTGCAGTTGCAACTTATGGTATTGCTGCTGTTTCAGAAAAAGCAGGTTGGAATGTAACACTTTGTCTGTGGGGTGCAGTGGCATTTGCCGGAGGAATAATATGTCTTACTATAACAAAAAAATGGAATAAATTCTGTAACGAATAAATTTTTATAATAAAATGAGCTGACAATCAGTATGAATGAGCACGGGCTTTATCGTGCTGATGCTGATTGTCAGTTTTGTTTTTTAATTATTTTCAATTAAATCTTAAAAAGATATAGTAAAATACAGGAAATTTTGTTATAATAAAAAGTAAGGCAAAAATCAATTGTATTCAGATAATAATATGTTAGGAATGATTTGTTATGGATAACTTGAAAATATTTTCTCCTTCAAACGGTGTTAAGCTTTGTCTGATGCCGTATGATATTTTTAAAACTTCTGTTGTTTCAATAAATATGGCTATGCCGTTGGAAACAAGGGTTGAAGAAAGAGCTGTGCTGGCATCCCTTCTGAGAAGATGTTGCGCAGAATATGATGATATGACGAAAATCAACAGAAAACTTGCTGAACTTTACGGTGCAGTTTTAAGCTCAGGAGTATCTAAAAAAGGAGAAGCTCAGTTTGTAACCTTTTCAATCACTTGCGTTGATGATAAATTCTCTTTATCAGACGAAAAAATCAGCGAAGAAGGAATGAAGCTTCTTCTTGATTTGATTTTTAACCCGAAACTTGTAAACGGAACATTTACAAAGGAAGACGTTGAAACTCAGAAACGTTTGCTTGTAGAAAAAATTGACAGCGAGTTCAGCGAAAAGAGAATATATGCTCTTGGAAGAGCAGAAGAAGAAATGTGCAAAAACGAGTTGTATGCAACGAAAAGATACGGCAAACGTGAAAGAATTCTTTCCCTGACGGCAGAGGACGTTACAAAAGCATGGAAAGAAATGATTGAAAAATCTATAATTCAGATAAATGTTATCGGAAGCAATGCAGGGGATAATATCTGCAAAGAAATTGAAAAAAGATTTGAAAATATAGATAGAAATAATCTTTGTGAAATAAAAACAGAGTTTGTTGTTTCTGCGTCTGAGGAAAACTATGTTTCTCAGAAACAATCTGTAAAACAGGGCAAGCTTGTAATCGGACTTCGTGCAGGAATGACGGACAAAGACGACAACAACTATGCTATCCACGTTATGACGGATATTTTCGGTGGTGGCCCTTATTCAAAACTGTTTATGAATGTTCGAGAAAAAATGAGCCTTTGCTATTATTGCTCAGCAAGGTTTGTGAGATCAAAAGGTATTATTATGATACAAAGTGGTATTGAACAGGAAAACGAAGAAAAAGCAATTAAAGCAATCAGGCAACAGCTTGAAGATATGAAAAACGGCAATTTCACAAAAGATGACCTTGAAAATTCAATAAAAAGTATTGCAGACAGTTACCTTTCTCTTAAAGATACGCCGGATGGAATTGACAGCTGGTATTCAGGACAGTATTGTGACTGCGGTGATGAAAAATTTGTTTCTCCAGAAGAGTATGTTGAAAACATCAGAAAAGTGACATCACAGCAGGTACAGGCCGCTGCACAGTGCGTGAGTATCGATACGATTTATATGCTTAAATCAAACTCAGAGGAAGGAGAAGAATAAATGCAGATAGAGAAAATTGAGAATAAACAATTAAATGAAAAATACTACAAGATAAATCACCCGTCAGGGCTTAAAATATTTGTAATGCCAAAAGAAGGCTATTCTTCAACTTATGCTTTGTTCGGAACAAAATATGGTTCAATAGATAATTGCTTCAGAATAGTCGGTGAAGAAGAATATACGCAGGTGCCGGAAGGAATTGCACATTTTCTGGAACACAAACTTTTTGAAAGTGAAGACCTTGACGCATTTGAAAGATATGCAAAAACGGGAGCAAGTGCTAATGCTTTCACATCATTTGACAGAACTTGTTATTTGTTTTCGTGCAGTGGTAAATTCAAAGAAAATCTTGAAATTCTTCTTGATTTTGTTCAGTCACCTTATTTCACGAAGCAAACGGTTGAAAAAGAGCAGGGTATAATCGGACAGGAAATCAGAATGTATAAAGATGTTCCAAGTTGGGAAGTGCTTTTTAATCTTCTCAGAGCAATGTATCACAATCACCCTGTTGCGATAGATATTGCAGGTACAGAAGAAAGTATCGCACAAATTGATGATAAACTTCTTTACAAATGTTACGAAACATTTTATAATCTTAATAATATGGCACTTGCAGTGGCGGGCAACGTTGATGTTGACGAGGTTGTTGAAATTGCAGACAGATTGCTTAAAACGAGCAAAAAGCAGGAAGTAGAAAGGGTTTTCAAAGAAGAACCTGCTGCAATTGTTGAAAGATATGTTGAAGAAAAACTTTCGGTGGCAACCCCTGTTTTTAATCTCGGATTCAAGGAGACATGGAACACTCCTGAAAGAACATTGAAAGAAGAAATATGCGCAGACATTATTCTTGAAATAATAGCGGGTAACACTTCTTTTCTTTACAAAAAACTTATTGATGAAAACCTGGTAAACACTTCTTTTTCATCTGAATATTTTACGGGTACCGGATTTGCTGCTATGCTTTTCAGCGGTGAATCGTCAGACCCGGAAGCAGTCGCCGGAAAAATAAAAGAAAGAATCAGATATTATAAAGAAAACGGAATAGGTCAGGAAGATTTTGAATGTGCAAGGAAAAAATTGTACGGAAGAATGATTATGTCGTTCAATGACATCGAATTTCTTGCAGACAGCCTGATAAAATCAGAGTTTATGCAGGAAGGATTGTTTGATGATATAGAAGTTTTCAAAAATCTTACGGTTGATGACATCAACAACCACCTGAGCAAAGTTCTTGATGAGGAATATTCGGCGTTGTCAGTAATCTATCCGACAGAGGAGGAATAAAATTGCAGGATTATACAGTAGTATATTTTAATTTTTTGAAAAGAGGAATAGAAGTTCCTTCTGTTCTGGCGAATTTTAATCTGCCGTTGTTTGGGGAAATCACAATAAAATGGTACGGAGCGATAATAGCTTTCGGATTTTTACTTGCTGTTCTTTTTGGTGGAAGAATGGCTTACAAATGGAAAATGAGCATTGACAAAATGCTCGATGTACTTATCTACGGAACAGTCGGTGGAATTGTCGGAGCAAGACTTTACTATGTAATTTTCGAATGGGATTATTATGGCAAAAACCTCGGAGATATTTTTAAAATCTGGGAAGGCGGTCTTGCGATTTACGGTGGCATTATCGGTGGCATATTGGCTGCATATATAACGTGCAGATTCAACAAACTCAACTTTAAAAATCTGCTTGATCTGATTGGTATGAGTTTGCTGATTGGCCAGGGTATCGGAAGATGGGGCAATTTTATGAACCAGGAAGCTTTTGGCACAAATACTGATTTGCCGTGGGGTATGTGGAGTCAGAAAGTTTCTGATTACATTTTACAAAATCAATATGCTTTTACTCAGCAGGGTATTGAGATGGACCCTGAAAAAAGTGTACACCCGACATTTTTGTATGAATCAATCTGGTGTTTGCTTGGATTTGTTGTTCTTTATATCATTTGTAAAAAATTCAGAAAATTCAGCGGCCAGATATTTTTGACTTATGGATTGTGGTATGGAATGGAAAGAGCGGTGGTTGAAGGACTGAGAACAGACAGCCTTTATATTCCTGGAACACAATTGAGAGTTTCACAAGTTCTTTCAGCTATGATTGCACTTGTGTGCCTGACATTGTTGGTAATATATTTAAGGAAATATATAAAAAATCCTCAACCGATTGAAGGTATAGATTTCTTCGTTGAAGAAGAAAATAAAAGAATTAAGAAGAAAAAAGTTAAAGAAGTAGTTGCCGAAGATGACGACGAAGAAGATAATGTTATAATTAAAATTAAGAGCAAGGTGAATGAAGATGGGGAAGATAATTGACGGAAACCTTATTTCAGCCAAGGTTAAAGATGAAGTAAAAAATGAAGTTGAAAAACTGAAAATGAAGGGAATAACACCGTGCCTTGCAGTTATTATTGTCGGTTCAGACCCGGCAAGCAGAGTTTATGTCAACAATAAGAAAAAAGCGTGTGAATATACGGGAATGAAATCTCTTGAATTTGCTTTGCCTGAAGAGACATCTCAGGAAGAACTTTTGAATTTAATTGATAAACTCAATGAGGATAAGCAGGTGAACGGGATTTTATGTCAGTTGCCGCTGCCAAAAAGCATTGATGAGGAAACGGTACTTAATAAGATAGCTCCTGAAAAAGATGTCGACGCATTTCATCCTTTGAATGTAGGACATATAATGATAGGCGATGCAAAGCTGTTGCCTTGCACTCCTGCCGGAGTTGTTGAAATGCTTGACTATTCAAACATAGATCTGAAAGGAAAAACCTGTGCAATTATAGGAAGAAGTAATATTGTCGGAAAACCTATGGCTATGCTTATGGTTCAAAGAGATGCGACGGTTACCGTTTGCCATTCCAAAACGAAAAACCTTTCGGAAATTACGAGAAATTCAGATATAATTATCAGTTCAGCAGGAAGAAAGAATCTCATAACTGCTGATATGGTTAAAGACGGTGCAGTTGTAATTGATGTTTCTATCAACAGAGATGAAAACGGAAAACTCTGTGGAGATGTTGATTATGAAAACGTGAAAGAAAAAGCATCTTATATCACTCCTGTGCCGGGAGGGGTAGGTCCGATGACAATATCTGTTTTAATGAAAAATACTCTTATGGCAACAAAAAGTCAGAATGGAGAGGCTTGAATTATGAAAAGAAAGCTTTATAAAAGTTCAGGCGACAAAGTGTTTTTCGGCGTTCTTGGAGGATTTGCGGAGAAACATAATCTGAATTCAAGCGCAGTCAGAATAGTGTTCAGTTTGCTCACCTGCTTTACTGCAGTTATTCCGGGATTGTTTTTGTATATTATTCTCGGCATAGCTTTAAAAACTGACCCAATGATAGAAATAAACTATAAAGAATATCTTGAAAACGAAAAAGAAAAAACATTAAAATAAATGTTGACACAGCAGGTTTGTTGTGTTATAATAATCGGTGCCGCATACCTCGGGCTTGTGTTTTTATGCACATTTTTAAATGAAGTTGGCTTGTGCCACGCCCGCTGTTGCTTTGACCGGTTGACAGGAAGAGGGTAGCGAGATTTATTAAGAAAGAGGTCAAAAGAATGTACGCAATTATTCAAACAGGCGGAAAGCAGTACAAGGTATCAGCCGGTGATACGGTTTATATCGAAAAGCTTGACGTTGAAGCAGACTCCGAAGTTGTCTTTGACAAAGTTATTGCAGTAGGAAAAGACGATGGCATTGCTGTTGGTGATCCTTTTGTAAAAGGCGCAACTGTTACAGCTAAGGCAGTAAAGAACGGCAAAGCAAAGAAAATCGTTGTATTTACTTACAAGTCAAAGAAAAATGAAAAGCGTAAAATGGGTCACAGACAGCCTTATACAAAGGTTGAGATCACAGCAGTTAACGCTTAATGATTACGGTAAGGTTTCTGAAAAACAACAATCGTTTGGTTGGGTTTGAAATAAAAGGACATGCCGGACTTGATGAACATGGCAAGGATATATTATGTGCTAGTGTATCCTCCGCAGCTTATATGACTGCGAATGCTGTGACAGATGTTTTTAAAGCATCGGCAGAATGCTTTGTTTCACAAGACGGAGAGATGAAACTCCTTTTGCTCGATAGAGACAATCAATCGTCATTGGATATCATCAAAGCCCTTGAATTTCATTTGAGACACCTTGCGAAGGATTATCCCGAACATTTAAAAGTAATTTGTAACACGGAGGTGTAATGTAATGCTTAAAATTAACATTCAGTTATTTGCTCATAAAAAAGGAATGGGTTCAACACGTAACGGCCGTGATTCTGAGTCAAAAAGACTTGGTGCAAAAAGAGCAGACGGACAGTTTGTTCTTGCAGGAAACGTTCTTGTAAGACAGCGTGGAACACATATTCATCCGGGTAACAACGTTGGCAGAGGAAAGGACGACACTTTGTTCGCTCTTGTTGACGGTACGGTAAGATTTGAAAGAGTAGGTAAAGATCGTAAAAAAGTAAGCGTTTATCCTGCTCAATAAAAAATAATTGACACTGCGTAAAAAAACGCAGTGTTTTTTATTGAAAAAGAGAATATTATATGATATAATCAAAGTATATATAATTATTAATTTG
>JAFOEP010000104.1 GCA_017380115.1 Clostridia bacterium
GATTTTGAAAAATATTATAGAGAAGCAAAACACGCAGGTCTTGATATCGGATGTTATTTTTATACATACGCAACTGATGTGTTAACTGCTGAAAAAGATGCTCAGAATGTGATTAAATGGCTCAGAAACAAAAAAATGCAATACCCTGTCTATATAGATGTAGAAGATGATTGTTTGCTTGAATTGTCAACAGATGAGAGAATGGAAATTTGCGAAAGATACAGACAAACACTTGAAGAAGAAAAATATCTTGTTGGAATTTATTCAAACAGTAATTGGTATGACCATTATCTTGATTATAATTTAATACTTGAAAACTACGAGGTCTGGACTGCTAATTGGAGTGATACGGGTAAAGCTGACAAGGATATGAGTAATCTTTGCAGAGTGTGGCAGTATACTTCAGCCGGCAAAACGAAGGCAATCAAAGGCAAAGTTGATATGAACATATCATATTTTGATTATCCGACGTATGTAAAAGAAAACGGATATAACAATTATCCTGCGAAGAAAACATCAACAGAAGCTTTGTAGATTATGTTATCTGTCTCGTGTTGACAAAGACAGTCGGGAATGATATAATTTTTAAAAAATTGAATAGGTCGATTTGTATACAAGGAAAGTTCGGTGAAAATCCGTCGCAACAACCATTGTCGTTATAGTCGGAATGCTTGATACAAAGCAATTTATTGTTTAAAGACCTCAGAAACACTTTTGGGCAATGGAAAGTGTCAATGATAAGCTGACTTGTGTCGGCGATTATTTGTTTCACTTTTCCGTTTCAACGGAAAGGTGATTTTTTTATAGGTGATAAAAGATGAATGAAAAGTCGAAAAAAGCATATTTTGATAATTATGACGTTAAGAAAATCAAATCAGAATTCTTTTCGTTTTATCATCCGTTTTCACTGATGACATATTTTTGTTGCATATTGCTATTGATAATGTTCACAACAAATCCCTATATTCTTGCAATAGGATTGATAGGTGGAATGACATTTTCGTTTATGAATGACAAAGGAAAATCTGTGTTAAAAGATATTCGTTTTTATTTGGTGCTATTTGTTTTAGTGTCGCTGTCAAATCCGATTTTTTCGCATAATGGTGAAACGGTTTTAATGAAAATAGGAAATGTTAATGTAACATTTGAATCTTTGATAAACGGCATAGTAATAGCGTTGCTGATTATAACGGTAATGGTATGGTGCAAAAATTACAGCACAATAATGACGCAGGACAAATTTCTCTTTTTGTTTTCAGGCTTTGTGCCAAAAATTGCGCTTATACTTTCTATGATAATACGGTTCATACCGCTTTTCAGAGAAAAACTTAAAAGCATAAATGAATCGCAAAAGGTTCTGGGCGCATATTCTTCAAACAAACCACTTGAAAAAATAAAGAGTTATTTGTCTACGTTTTCATTTCTGATCACATGGTCGCTTGAAAATTCGATTGAAACTGCATATTCAATGAAATCAAGGGGATACGGACTGAAAAATAAAACGAGATATACAGTTTATAAATTCGGCAGTAAAGACGTGTTGCTGATTGTGATATCGTTGATTTTAACAGCTGTTTGTTTAATAGGAATCATACTTGGAAGTTTAAGCTTTGAGTTTTATCCTGTAATAACTATATCTGAAATAAATTATATGACAATGGCTTCATATTTATCATTTTTTATACTGTCATTTATACCTTTTATTATTGAAACGAAAGAGAATGTAAAATGGAAATATTACGTATCGAAAATCTGAATTTTAAATATCCTGATGCAGAAAAGAAAGCACTTGAAGAAATAAATCTGAGTGTAAAAGAAGGGGACTTTGTGGTTATATGCGGAAAATCAGGATGTGGAAAAACTACGCTTTTAAAAATGCTGAAAAAAGCGGTAAGACCTGTGGGAGAAATAAGCGGGAAAATATTTTATTTTAATGAGGATATTGAAAAAATAGATGAAAATACATTTGCTTGTGAAATCGGCTATGTTATGCAGAATCCTGAATCGCAGATTATTACAGACAAAGTCTGGCATGAGCTATCCTTCGGGTTGGAAAATATGGGGCTTTCACAATCTGAAATAAGTTGCAGGATAGGGGAGATTTCTTCGTATTTTGGAATAGAGGATTTGTACCGCAAAAATACGGCAGAATTATCAGGTGGTCAGAAACAATTGCTGAATCTGTCAAGTGTAATTGCGATGAATCCAAAAATGCTTGTCCTTGACGAGCCGACTTCTCAACTTGACCCGATAGCAAAATCAGAGTTTATATCAACGCTGAAGAAGCTTAATGACGAATTTAATATAACAATTATAATTGTTGAACATAACCTTGAAGAAGTTTTTAATCTTGCAGATAAAGTAGTAGTAATGGAAAACTCAAAGATTATTTTTGAGGGTGGCGGAAAAGAAATCTGTAAAAAATTAAAAAATAATGATCTGATGTATGCTTTGCCCGAATCTGCAAGGATTTTTAACAGCCTTGATGCTGACGGAGAATGTCCGATTACAGTCAAAGAAGGCAGAGAGTTTATCAATGCTAATTATAAAAACAATATAAAAAGGATAGAAAAAGAAGAATATATACGCAATGAAAAAGAAGCTGTCAAATGTAAAAATCTCTGTTTAAGATATAAAAAAATACGCCTGACGTATTGTCAGGGCTTGATTTGACAGTATATGAAAACGAGATATTTGCATTGCTTGGAGGTAACGGTGCAGGTAAAACAACATTGCTGAAAACAATCGCAGTGCTGATTAAACCATATTGCGGAAAGATAAAGATTCTTGATAAAAAAATTAGTGAATATAAAGGAAATTCTCTTTATCTTCATAACATCGCAATGTTATCACAAAATCAGATTGATGTTTTCGTGAAAGATAGTATAGAAGAAGATTTCAAGGACATTTGCCTTAAACTCGGATATTCAGGCAATGAAAGCGAAAGTCTGATAAAAGAAGTCGTTGATAAATTAGATATTTCTACATATATGAATCGTCATCCGTTTGATTTAAGCTGTGGTGAACAACAGAAATGCGCAATTGCAAAAATGCTGTTGCTCAAACCGAAAATACTTATTCTTGATGAGCCGACAAAGGGAATTGATTCTTATTCAAAGAGAAATGTGTCAAAGATAATCCGACAATTAAAAGAAGACGGTATGACAATAATTATTTCAACTCACGATTTGGATTTTGCAGCACAAAATGCTCAACGATGTGCATTGTTGTTTGACGGAAAGATTGTTTCAGAAGCAGAAACGACTGAGTTTTTTTCAAGAAATAATTATTACACTACAACTTCAAGCAAAATAACGAGAAATATTTATGAAAATACGGTTTGTAGCCACGATGTAGTAGAATTGTGTAAAATTAACGGAAGGAAGTAAAAAAACAAAATGAAGCATAAAATAACGTCATATCTGATACTACTTGTTTTGATACCTCTTTCTGTTATCTCAGGAATGATTGTTTTTTCTCAGAAGCAATATATTTTTTCAATAATAGCGGTGTCAACACTTTCGGTGATTGCTTTTCTGCTGCGGATTGAAAAAAATAAAACAGGTATTGAAAAAGCAGTAATAATAGCAGTAATTACTGCGTTGAGCGTGTTAAGCAGAGCTGCATTTCAATGGGCTCCGAGCTTTAAACCTGTTATGGCATTAGTAGTAATAACAGGAATGTATCTTGGCAAAGAAGCGGGATTTATGTGTGGAGCATTTACAGCTTTGTTGTCAAATTTTATATTCGGTCAAGGGCCGTGGACGCCATTTCAGATGCTATCGTGGGGAATAATCGGTGTGATTTCATCTATGCTGTCAGAAATATTGAAAAAGAATGTTATTCTGACGGCCACAATAGGAGGTTTTCTTGGTGTCCTGTATTCACTTCTGATGGATGTTTATACCGTTTTATGGATTGATTCATCGTTTGTACTTTCAAGGTATGTTGCAGTAGTTATGACATCAATACCTGTAACGATAACTTATGTTGTATCAAATATAATCTTCCTTTTGATACTTGCGAAACCTGTTGGCAAACAAATTGAGCGAGTTATGCTCAAATATAACATAAAAGCGTAATTTAAAAATATATAACAAGGAAAGGTACAATTATGTTTAAAAGTAAAAGAACTTTGTGGATAACAGGAAATGCATTGTTTATAGCAATTCTTGTCGTTGTGCAACTGTCTACAAACATTATTTCAAACAATATATTAAAAGGCTCGATAATAAATTTTTTGTTGATAATATGTGTAATGATATGTGGGCTGTCCTCAGGAATATTTGTTTCCGTATTATCACCGTTAATAGCAAAAATCTTCGGAATAGGGCATATGTGGAGTATGTTGCCGTTTATTATGATAGGAAATATCGCGTTGATTGTGATATGGTATTTTGTAGGAAACAGAAAAATTAAAGATAAAAATATAGTTTCATATTTTCTCGCAATAGTATTGTCATCGGTTACAAAATTCTGTATTTTGTATTTTACAATTTCAAAATTTCTTGTACCGGTAGTTTTAAATCTCCCTGAAACACAATCAGCAATTATTTCAGCATCATTTTCTACTGTGCAAATTTTAACAGCTACAATAGGAGGTCTGGTTGCAACAATGCTTTTACCGATAATGAAAAAAGCACTTAAAGGAAAAATATATGAATAATAAAAAACGGAGTAACTGATAAAATTCAGTTACTCCGTTTTGATATTACTGATGATATGTTTCAAGAAAATCAGAAAGGTTTTCCGAGAACTTTTTAAGTTTTTCTATTTCAGGAAGAAAGACTACTCTGAAATGGTCAGGTTTATCCCAATGGAAACCACCACCGTGAGTAATAAGAGTGTTCTTTTCTCTGAGAAAATCAAACGCAAATTGCTCGTCACTTTTAATGTTGAATTTCTTTACATCGATTTTAGGGAAAATATAGAAAGCAGCTTCGGGTTTTACTGCGCTGATACCGGGGATATCGTTTAAAGCCTTGTAAATAAATTCTCTTTGCTCATAAATTCTTCCACCCGGTTTGAGCAATTTATCTCCACTCTGATAACCGCCCAGAGCAGTCTGGATAATCGACTGAGCAGGAACATTAGAGCAAAGTCTCATTGAAGAAAGCATATTCAGTCCATCAATATAACCTTTGATAGGCTCTTTGTTACCTGCAATAATCATCCAACCACTTCTGAAACCTGCAACTTTGTGTGACTTGGAAAGTCCGTTGAAAGTAACTGTTGGCAAATCAGGTGCCAAAGAAGCAATGGAAATGTGGGTTTTGCCGTCCATAACAAGTCTGTCATATATTTCATCTGCAAAAATGATCAGATCATTTTCTCTTGCGATATTGACAATGCCTTCAAGAATTTCTTTCGGATAAAGAGCACCGGTTGGATTGTTAGGATTGATTATGACAATACCTTTTGTTTTTGAAGTAACTTTTTTTCTGATATCATCAAGGTCGGGATACCAATTAGCTTTTTCATCGCAAACATAATGAACAGCTGTACCGCCTGAAAGAGTGATACTTGCAGTCCATAAAGGATAGTCAGGGGAAGGAACAAGGATTTCGTCACCGTTGTCAAGCAAAGCCTGCATTGACATAGAAATCATTTCGCTGACGCCGTTTCCGGTGTATATTTCATCAATTGAAACGTTTGGGATATTTTTAATCTGACAATATTGCATAATAGCTTTTCTTGCAGAAAAAATACCTTTTGATTGAGAATATCCTTCACAGCTACGAAGATTAGTAATCATGTCCTCAATGATTTCATCAGGAGCAGTCAGATCATTCGGTGCAGGATTGCCGATGTTCATTTTGAGAACTTTGATTCCGTTTGCCTCCATTCTGTTGGCTTCGTCCATAACGGGACCTCTTATATCGTAACAAACGTTGTTCAATTTACTTGATTTTGAAAAATTACGCATAATATCACCTCTTTTAAGTTTTAATTATATATCAAAAGAGATAATATGTCAAATTGAAAATAACTAAGATAATTATTGAAAAAAATCCTTGAATGTTGGATATGTTTTTGATATAATATATAAAACAATAAAAAGGTCTATAACGAAATTAAAGGTGATAAATATGAAATGCATAAAAAGAGTCCTTGCGTCATTGTTGACAGTAACTATGATTGTGGGAGCTGTTCCTGTTTTTTCTAACGC
>JAFOEP010000105.1 GCA_017380115.1 Clostridia bacterium
AAATGTTTAAAATTATTGACTTTTGAATACTTTTATGTAAAAATATTATTGAACAAATAATAGGGGTGATTTGATTTGAAAAGCGTATTAATTGTTGATGATGAGATAGAAATCGCAGAATTGATTTCTGACGCATTAAGTGATGAAGAATTTGAAACTCATATTTGTTGCAACGGCGAAGAAGCTTTCAATGTTATTAATGAAAGAAATGATTTTTCTGCTATAATTCTTGATATTATGATGCCTGAAATGGACGGATTGACATTATGCAGAAAAATCAGGGATATTGTAAATTGCCCGATTATTTTTGTAACAGCAAAAAGCAGAACGCTTGATATGCTGGTTGGTCTTGAAATGGGCGGAGATGACTATATAACAAAACCGTTTATTGTTGAAGAACTTGTTGCAAAAGTTAAAGCACATGTGCGACGTGACGGTAGAAACAATACCAATAGTAAAAATACTGTAATTGTCGGTGATCTGGAACTTAATAAAGATACATTTGAAGTTAAGAAAGACAATGAAAGAATCAAACTTTCATTAAGAGAGTTCCAACTTCTTGAATTCTTTATGGATAATGTTGGTAAAGTTTTGACCAGAGAAGAAATATTCAAGGGAATATGGGGCTCTGAATATGGAGATATCGGGGCTGTTGCCGTAAACGTAAAGAATCTGAGAAATAAAATAGACGTTGATTCAAGATATATTAAAACAGTTTGGGGAATAGGATATAAATTCGTTTCACCGGTTGGTGATGTAAATGAATAATAGAATAAACCTCAGAATCAAAATGATGTTAATTTTCTTAACATTGTTTGTTTTGAATGCAATTTTTCTTGTCATTTTTGTTTATAATTTTTTGCCTTCCGGAATCAGATCAGAAGTTTTGTCTTTAAGACATTATGTTAATGATGAGATGAATAAATATATTCAAACGCTGTCTAATTCAGATGATATAGTAACCGGTTGCAAAGATTTAAAAGTCAGCGATGGGATGTATATTGTAGTTAAAGATATTGACAATACGTTGATATATTCATATCCTGATAAAAATTCTGTTGATGAATTAATTAACTCAGACAAATACTTTTACAAAGATTCATCAAGCTTTTTTATTACAAACAATGATGTTGGCAGACAAATGTATTTTATGAATGCATATTCTTATGTATCAAGTTATTCACAGATTACATATGACTTAATTATAAAAATGTGTATAACTGAGTGCTTGATGACTATCATTTTGTTTTTGGTATATCTTTTGTTGATCAAGAGATATTTTATAAAACCGATTTATAATCTGAGTAATGTTGTAAATTCATATAATTCGTCAAATAATATAACGGATATAATCTATACAGATGAAATTGAACAGTTAAGTTATGATTTCAAGAGCTTGATTGATGCGTTAAAATCAGAACAGGAAAAGCAAAACAGAATGATTGCGTCAATCTCACATGATATTAAGACGCCGTTAACATCAATTCTTGGATACACAGAACAATTGAAAAAAGAAAATATAACTGATGAACGACGAAAAAAATATACAGACACGATATATTCAAAGTCATTGGCAATTAAAGGTATGGTAGAAAACCTTGACGATTATCTTGTTTTTAACACAATAGATAAAAGTGAAAAGAAGAAAGTGTCTATAAACTATATTTTTAATGTCCTTAATTCCTATTATGAGGACGACTTAAAGAGAGCAAATGTATCATTTAAAATCAAAAACCAATGTCCAAATGCATTTGTTAATGTTAATGAATCAAGTATAATAAGAGTATTTGGGAATTTAATAGATAATAGCCTTAAACATAAAAGAAGTAATGAAAAATTATCTTTGTTAATAACCTGTAAAGAGAAGGGTTCGTATATATTGTTTTCATTTTCCGATAACGGAATAGGTGTAAGCAAGAAACATTTAAGCAAAATTTTTGAACCTTTTTATACTACTGATGAAAGTCGAAACAGGGCAGTTTCAGGACTTGGTCTTTCGATTTGTCAGGAAATAGTTCAGGACCATGAAGGAGAAATATGGGCAACGGAATCTTCTTCTCATGGATTATGCGTTTCCTTTACATTAAAAAAGGAAAAAGATAAATAATATAAAATAGGAGGTGACAATATGATCGATTATGAATTGTTTTCTTCAAAAGGAGAACGAGCTGAAAATGAAGATAGCGTCAGAATTGTTGACAAAGGAAGTCTGAAAGCGTTCATTCTTGCTGATGGTCTTGGTGGATGTGGAAAAGGTGAGATAGCTTCATTAGCTGCAGTGAAAGCTGTTGAAAATTATATTTTAGAAAATGAATTTGATTCAGATATGCTCAGGAACTGCTTTGTTGAGGCTCAGAAAGGCGTGCTTGACGCACAGAAAGAAAATGATTATTATGAAATGAAAACAACGCTTGTTGTTTTGCTGATTAATGGAAAAAAAGCTTTTTGGGGACATATAGGTGATTCAAGATTATATGTTTTCAATGGGAAAAAATATGAATACAGAACATCAGATCATAGTGTCACGCAAGTTCTTTATAAATTGGGTGAAATCAAAGAAGATGAAATCAGACATCACAATGATCGCAACAAGCTTTTGAGAGCATTGGGAAGTGAAGATTTAAGTGTTGAAAACCTGTTTGAATGTGGTGGCGAAAATGTTGATGTTTTTGAAAAAGATTTTTTGCTTTGCAGTGATGGATTCTGGGAATGGATTACTGAAAAGGAAATGCAGAAAATCTTGAAAAAGACAAAAACGCCATCAGCGTGGATAAACCAAATGGCAAGTAAAGTTGTTGAAAACGGTTGTGGAAACAATATGGATAATTTCTCTGCAATTGTAGTCAGATATTAAAAACTAAGTCCTTGAAGAAACTTAACTTCTTCAAGGACTTTTTTTATTATATATAATATTCTATTGTGTTGTCGTTTTCAACAAACGCAAGTTCACAAAGGAAATGTTCACAAGAGTTTTTGTCTTTGACAACAAGACAATCATCAACAAACGTTCTTCCGTAGTTGTCGGTTTCAGGCTGCTTGCTTGCATCGTGGACAAGAAGATTTTCATTTTCTTTGAAGAAAACAAGACCTTCGCAATATCTCATTGTGCAACAGTACATAGCTTCATATTTGTGTATTTTAATTGTTCTTTGCTCATTTGTGACACATTTATTAGGCCCTGCACCACCGTTATCTCTGTGACAGAAACTCAAACCGTTGAACCAGATTTTTCTCATCATAGATAAATATTGATCGTTGTTTGTGATTTTATAAAGTTCACTTGCAATTATAAAACTATCAACTATGCAACAAGGCTCAGTCCATGTATCAAACCTGTCAAACCAGTTGAAGTTTTCAAAAGTGAGAGTCATACCATTTTCAACGTAAAAATCAAAAAGATTAATTGCATTTTCAAGATAATATTTATTTTCAGTTTTCTTGTAAAGCTTGATAATACCTCTTGTAGCAGACAAAGTTGCGTGAGTCTGGACTTTCATTCTGATTTTATCAGTGTTAAGAAAACGTTCAATTAAATCATCAAGCATATTTTTAACGTTGCTGTCGTTTGTGTGCAAATAATATTCAGATAAACCATCAATGCACATATAAGCACAACCGACATCGGTAGATAATAACCAACCTGAAATTTCACCTGATAAATTACCGCTGACATCGCCATCGTTTGAAGTTTTTCTGTCAGTAGGGTAGTTTTCATAAAGTTTTTTGCCTGGGAGAAAAAGATTATCAACAATATTTTTTGCAAAATTTAATGCTCTTTCATCGTTGAAAACCTTATAATATTCACAAAGACCTCTTAAAAGCCAACTGTGACTTGAAAGTTGTTGTTCATCAATCTTACCGTCCGGACAGATTTTACCCATATATCCTAATTCGTTGAGATGTTCAGGCAATAAATCCATCATTTTATCCATACAATCGATTTTTTTGCCTGTAACTTCATAAAGACAAACAAATGCAAGCAATGCTCTGCCTTCCCAATCGCCGGGCCAGTCGTATTCTGAAGATTGCCAGATATTCTGGATTTGATATTCAGACTCTGAAAGTCTGTTAAAGCTTTTGTTAATATGTTCGCTAATGCTTATCATGTAGTGATTACCCCTTAGAAATGAAGTTAAATAATTTTTTTACTATTTTAATAACAATATTAAACAATGATATTTTATCAATGTTATTGTTTTCTTCGATTTGAGAAGAAAATTCAAATTCATCAATATCAATTTCTGAAGCTGAGTCAAAAGAGTTAAATATTATCTTAAAGCTTTCAACTTTGTTTAATGTTGTTGAATTATCAGCAGCTTTACCATTTGAAGTGAAAAGAGAATCAAGATTCAAGCTGACTTTATGCCATTGACCGTCGTTTGGAATTGTGCAAAGTGTATTTTCCTGGCTATTAATAGCGGCCAGATAATTTTTACCGTCATTTTTGATTTTGGCTTTAATAATTATATCATCGTTACCGTTGTTTCTGACCATAAAACTCATACAGCCATAAGAAGTCCAATCTGTGTCTTCATTGCGGAAAACATAGTCAACAAATTTTTTGTTTTTTGTGCTGAATTTGTGTTCAAGAGCAAAGATCTTGCTGCGAGATTGAATGTTAAGACCGGCTGTTCCTTTGTATGCACTTTCAGAATCAACATTTTCTGAGCATAAAATAGAATTCCAAGCATTGTAGTACCCTGACATATCGTCCCTGCCATCATTAACGTTATGTGCCATATGCCAGATTTTTGATGATTCACAGTCTGCCCAACCGTAGTCACAATAAATTTTATTTTGATAGTCAACATCTGAAATAAATGTTGAAACAGCCATAAAATATTCACCGTTTAATGTTGAATAAAGGTTTGCACGGTCGTTAAGAGTTGAAAATGCATAAGTAACGGAGCAGGGGTTATCAACGTTGTCGCAAGTGACTCTGACAGTATCTTTTGAAATAATTTCTGCATCTGCTCTATAATACACGCCATCGTCTGAGCAAACAGCAAATCCTCTGAGTTGACCGTCTTTTGCTTTGAGACCGTCACCGACTTCTGTGAATTTAATATAAGCATCTTTTCCGTCAAATGTTATGCTATCAAAAGATGCAGCAGTGTATGCATCATATTTTTCATAAACAAGACCAAGTGCAGCTTTTGTCATTCTTCTTCCGATAGGCTCTTTGTCTAATGGATGAATGGTTGCATAGTTCGATTTGAAAGTCAGAGGAAGGTCGTAAAGTGTAATCATAGATCTGCTTTCAGGAGCAGCTTTCTGCATATTTGTATACTCATAATTGAAGTCCTGTAAATTCCTCTGAGTATTGTAACAAAATGTTGCAAGTTGAGTATATACAACCGGAAGTTTTCCTTTTGAATAATTGAATGTTCTGGTGTTTTCTTCCTGAAGAAGGTTGAACATATGTGCATATTCGCCTGGGAGATAAGATGTAATATCTGCTTCACCCTGATACCACAACATACCACTGATTTTGAAATCGTGTAAAGGATAGACTCTTGCATTGTAATTTGAGCACATATCTCCACCATAGCTATTTGAGACATTTCCCCAATTTTCTATTGATGAATAACGATTATGTTTTGTTATCAAATTAAGAGCAGTTTCATCATTTTCAACTACATCTCTTGAAAGCCATGTTTCGATTGATGAACCGCCGAGAGAAGCGTTGAGAATTCCGACAGGAACATTGAGCTTTTTAACCAATTCTTCTGCAAAATAATATCCGACTGCTGTTGCATCTGAAATTTCTTCGTCGCAACCTCGTGCCCAATACGCTCCGGGTATATTTGTTTGAGGGAGGGCAGGAGTTATAGTTGAAACGTCTTCAAAAGCAGGATAATCAGGGAAGGAAAGTATTCTGACCCATTTGTTTCCGTAGTTCATAAATTTGAATTTGTTCCAGTCAGGAATCATTTTCATATAAAGTTGCATATTACTTTGCCCGCTTGCAAGCCACTGTTCGCCAAAAACTACACCTTTGATAGTTTTAAACACCTCGCCGTTTTGTTTCAGACAAATATAATATTCAGTAAAACCACCATTTGGAGCATCAAAATTAACGGAGAAAGTGCCGCTTTTAGATGCGTAAGTCTTTCCTTTTGAAACAATCAGGTTTCTGAAATTGTATAATTCACATTCAATTAATGCACCTGATTTAGCAAGTCCTGAAATAGTAGCAGTTTCGTTTTGCTGAAAAAGCATATTGTCAGTATAAAAGTCATA
>JAFOEP010000106.1 GCA_017380115.1 Clostridia bacterium
AAAGAATCTCTTTGGCTTGTGGAGAGCATTTGCATCTACACCACCAGAGAGAACCTTTCCAGATGCAGGCTGAACAGAGTTATAGGCTCTTGCAAGACGGGTTATAGAGTCAAGGAGTATCACTACATCGTGTCCGCACTCTACCATACGCTTTGCCTTCTCAAGAACCATCTCAGCAACCTTTACGTGGCGAGTAGCCTGCTCATCAAATGTCGAAGCAACAACCTCTGCCTTTACGTGGCGAGCCATCTCGGTAACCTCCTCTGGACGCTCGTCTATCAGAAGAACAATCATATATACCTCTGGATGGTTGTCTGCAATAGCGTTGGCGATGCTCTGTAATAACATTGTCTTACCAGTCTTCGGTTGAGCAACTATAAGCGCACGCTGACCTTTGCCTATTGGTGAGAAGAGGTCTACAACGCGGTTAGAAAGGTCGTTGTGACCGTTTCCTGTAAGGTTGAACTTCTTGTCAGGGAAAAGTGGAGTGAGGTACTCAAACTGCACGCGGTCACGCACTGCATTTGGCCAGCATGAACGAAAACTTTTTTGTGAAGAATGAACTTTATTTTGAAGTTTACGATGAAAACACAAAAAATATTATCTCTCAGAAGCTTGCTGAATATTCAAAGCTTAACAAAACGAAACTTTCCTTTAAGTTTGAGAATGAATTGGTTTATAATATAGCAAAAAAAGATTTGTTTGAAAACGAAGAAATTCACCGTTTGCTTCAAAGGGCAAATTTAATTACCGACAAAAGACTTCAGGTCAGCGAGGTCAGATATACGATTGACGATTATCAATATCTGATTTCAATTGTTGATTATTTTTAATTTCAGAATAACAAAAAATGGATTATGAAAATTCATAATCCATTTTATTTATCTTCTTTTATTATCCGAGCATTTTTATAACTCTGAAACCTTCTGCATATTCGCATTTATTGGAATATCCCCACATATGACATCTTTCAATATTCATTTCAAACAAGCGGTCAAAACGATTATGCTCTTCGCCATACTGTTCAAGAGATTTTCTTTTGAGTTCAACGAAATCGCTGATGTCTACAAAATAGTTAGGAATAAATGCTTCGTTGAGAATGTAACCGTTGCTCTGATATGTAAGAATATTTTTGCAATGTCTTGCAGCAGTTATACAGTTTTTAAATGCAGCAATATGATCCTGGTTCATATCATCATTATGATGAATGATAACCGTATCAATTTCTTTTTCAAAAATAATTGCTTCAATTTCCTGCATAACTTCTTTTTTATATTCAAGGGTACTACATTCAACAGGTTTTTTGAGATAAACTTCTTCTGCGCCAAGAACTTCGCAAGCTTTTTTTGACTGCATTGCGCTTGAATCAAAATCAACGTGAATGTTCATATGAGAAAAGTTTGTCACATTATCTGTCAATGTGAGTTTATATACTTTACAACCCTGACTGCTGAGTTTTGCCATTGTTCCACCCGCGCCGAGTTCTGCATCGTCATAATGTGCGCCAACAACCAATATGTTTTTCATTTTTATTCCCCTTACTTTAAACTTATTTCATCAGTTATTAATACATTGAAAAAAATTCTAATCTTTTTCAACAAGATTTTCAGTTGCAACTATTTTGACACAAATTTCATGTGTCATAACATCGTCAGCTTGTGTGACGGTAATTTCTATATCGTCATAAACAAACGTATATCCTATTTGTGGTATATTTCCGCTGTTTTCTATCAACCAACCATTGACAGTTGTTGCATCAGTTTCATCGGGAACATCTTTTTCGAAGAACTCAAAAAATTCCTCTAATGAAATGCTGCACAATACACGATATGAATTTTCATCAATTTTTTCTATGCTATTAAACGCTTCGTCCTGTTCGTCCCATATTTCGCCAACCAATTCTTCCAGAATATCTTCTATTGTAACTATTCCGGAAGTGATTCCGTATTCATTGACGACAATCACCATATGATTATGATTGGTCTGCATATCTTTCAGCAAAGAATCAAGATGCATACTTTCCGGAACATAGGTTGCAGGAAGCGTTGCCTGACTCAATTCAAAATCAGGATTGTTGTGCTTTAAAAGATATTCTTTGGTGTGCAATATGCCGACAACCTTGTCAATTGATTCTGAATATATCGGGATTCTGGAATATCCTTCTGCTTCAATAACATTTAAAATGTCTTCTGATGTGTCTGTTTCAGAAATAAACGCAACTGCATTTCTTGATGTCATTATATCAGCAGCCGTAAGATTGTCGAGCTTGAACACATTCTTTATATACTCAATATCATCTTCGTCAAGAGTTCCTTCATCAACTCCTGCATCAAGCATAATAACAATATCTTCTTCCGAAACAGGCTCTTCCTTTTCGTTAGGGTCTATTCCTAATATTCTTAAAACGCCGTTTGTAGAAACAGTCAAAAACCATATAATCGGTTTTAATACGACTGCCAGAACAGATATTATCGGGCATACCATTTCGGCAAACTTTTCTTTGTGTCGCATCGCTATTCTCTTCGGAACAAGTTCTCCGAGAACAAGAGTAAAGAAAGAAAGTATAAGTGTAATTATAACAACTGATACTGTGTTAATCGTGCCAATGTAGGCGTTGGAAATATTAAATTTTGTCACAGCAAATGCAGATAAACGTTCTGCAAAGTTGTCAGCAGCAAATGCCGAGCCCAAAAATCCCGCAAGTGTAATTCCTACCTGTATCGTAGACAAAAATCTTGTAGGACCTTCTATCATTCTGAGCATTAATTTAGCTTTCCTGTCGCCATTTTCAGCCCTTGCCTTCACTTTCTTTTCGTTTAATGAAATGACGGCAATTTCAGTAGCTGCAAAAAAAGCATTAAAAAGTATCAGTATAACTTGTAATAAAACTTGTTTTAACATTTTGTTTTAGACCTCCAAAATATAGTTTTTATTATCGGATATTTATAGAAACATCAATAACGAAGTCCGTTTACACTTCTGTTTCTATATAACTTTCCGAATTCATATATTTTCGAAAGTCCGTTGATACTTCGCGGTAGCGGGTCCACTATTTAACCATCTCCTTTTGTTTTGTTGAATTATATCATAAAAGAATATAAAAGTCAATTAACACGAATATTGCCTGATTCTGGTAAATTCAGTAAAAATATTTTTGCTGTTTTTTATTTGTTTCTTTCGACAAATAAACTGTAAGGATTCCATTGACAATCGTTGTGCCCCGTATGATTGCATTGAGATTTTTGATTGTTTGTGTTATAATCTACCTGACAAATCTGAATTTAAATTATCCGAAAGAGTGTTGTTATGGAATTTAATGAAAAATTACAAAAGCTCCGAAAGCAAAAAGGACTTACACAGGAAGAACTTGCAGAGGCACTTTACGTTTCCCGAACTGCAATTTCAAAGTGGGAGTCAGGCAGAGGATATCCGAATATTGATTCACTAAAAGCAATATCAAAATTATTTTCAGTGACAATAGATGAGCTTCTGTCCGGCGACGAATTGCTGACCATCGCCGAAGAAGACAACAAACAAAAAGAAAATCATTTTCGTGACCTTGTGTTTGGGTTGCTTGATTTGAGTGTTGGAATGTTCTTTTTTCTGCCGTTTTTCGGGCAGAAAGCAGCTGGAATAATACAACAAGTTTCCCTGCTGTCCCTTACTGAAATTTCGCCATATCTGAAAACTGCGTATTTTGTTTTTGTAATCTCAATCGCATTATGTGGAATTCTGACCCTTTCTCTGCAAAACATCAATCAGATATTCTGGGTGCGAAACAAGAGCAAAATATCTTTGGTATTAAATGCTGTCGGAACACTTCTTTTTATCATAAGTTTACAACCGTATGCGTCAATTCTTTTGTTCATATTTTTAA
>JAFOEP010000107.1 GCA_017380115.1 Clostridia bacterium
ATATATGAAGCAAAGCTTATTTACGATAAGTGAAAATGTGCCGTTGAATGAAACGGTATATAAAATGATATTAACGGGAGATACAAGTCAGATAACTTCTCCCGGACAGTTTATTAATATAAAAATTTCTGATAAATATTTGCGCAGACCGATTTCTGTATGCGATGCAGATGAGAAAACTGTCACGATTATTTATAAAGTGGTAGGACACGGTACAGAAATTTTAAGTCAGATGAAAAGCGGTGAAACGCTTGACGTTCTGACAGGTCTTGGAAACGGATATGATTTATCTCTGTCAGGCGACAAGCCGATGTTGCTTGGTGGAGGGGTAGGTGTGCCTCCGTTGTATATGCTTGCAAAACAGCTTATAGAACAAGGCAAAAAAGTCAGCGTTGTTCTGGGATTCAACACAAAATCAGAAATTTTTTATGAAGAAGAATTCAAAAAAATTGGTGCAGATGTAACAGTTACAACTGTTGATGGTTCTTATGGAGTCAAGGGCTTTGTAACTGATGCATTAACTGATGATTATAGCTATTTTTATACTTGTGGACCTGAGCCGATGCTCAAAGCGATTTTTAAGGCAACGACAACAAGTGGTCAGTTCAGCTTTGAAGAACGTATGGGTTGTGGCTTTGGAGCATGTATGGGTTGTTCCTGTAAAACAGTGACAGGATATAAGAGAATATGCAAAGAAGGTCCGGTTTTGAAAAGGGAGGAAATAATATGGGAGATTTAAAAGTTTCACTTTGTAATATTGAACTTGACAATCCCGTGATTCCTGCATCCGGTACTTTTGGTTTCGGTTATGAGTTTGCTGACTTATATGATATCAACTGTCTTGGTACATTTTCGTTCAAAGGAACAACAAAAGAACCCCGATTCGGAAATCCGACACCTCGTATTGCTGAATGTACAGCCGGTATGATTAACGCTGTGGGACTTCAGAATCCCGGAGTTGAAAAGGTTATATCGGAAGAACTTCCGAAATTAAAAAAATGTTTCAATAAACCTGTGATGGCAAATGTCAGCGGCTTTTCTGTTGACGATTATGCATACACATGTGAAAAGCTTGACAAAGAAGAACAAATAGGTTGGTTTGAAATCAATGTAAGCTGTCCGAATGTTCACGGTGGAGGAATGAGCTTTGGAACTGACTGTGCTGCAGCAGCATCGGTAGTCAAAGCTGTAAAAGCAGTCACAACAAAACCGATAATTGTTAAATTGTCTCCAAACGTGACCGACATTGTTTCAATAGCAAAAGCCTGCGAAGAAGCGGGAGCAGACGGAATCAGTCTTATTAATACTCTTCTTGGTATGAGAATTGATCTGAAAACAAAGAAACCTATTATAGCAAACACTATGGGTGGTTTCTCTGGACCTGCAATTTTCCCTGTTGCTCTCAGGATGGTTTATCAGGTATCAAACGCTGTCAACATTCCTGTTGTCGGAATGGGTGGCGTCAGCAGCGCAGAAGATGTCATAGAAATGATGCTTGCAGGTGCAACGGCTGTTCAGGTCGGTGCTGCAAATCTGGTTGACCCGTTCGTTTGCAGAGATATAATTAATGATTTGCCAAGAGTGATGAAAAAATATAATATTGACAATTTAAAAGATATAATCGGGGGTAGTAAATAATGGGTAGAGATGTTATAGTTGCTTGTGATTTTGCAAGTGCAGAAGAAACATTTGCTTTTCTTGATAAATTTACAGGAAGAAAACCATTTGTTAAAATAGGTATGGAACTTTTTTATGCAGAAGGTCCTGAAATTGTAAGACAAATCAAAAAACGTGGTCATAAAATATTTCTTGATTTAAAATTGCACGACATACCGAACACTGTCAAAAAAGCAATGGCAGTACTTTCAAACCTTGATGTTGATGTTTGCAATCTTCATGCAGGTGGAACAATACCGATGATGAAAGCAGCGTTGGAAGGTCTGACACGTGCAGACGGCACAAGACCGTTGTTAATTGCTGTAACACAGCTTACTTCAACAGACCAGGAAACAATGACAAGAGATCTTTTGATTGAAGAAGACATTGACAAAGTTGTTATGCATTATGCATTGAACGCAAAAAAAGCAGGGCTTGACGGGGTTGTTTGTTCACCGCTTGAAGCAGGTAAAGTACACGAAGTTTGCTCAGATGAATTTTTGACAGTAACACCGGGTGTTCGTTTTGCTGATGGTGATGTGGGCGATCAGAAAAGAGTTATGACTCCTGCTGATGCAAAAGCAATCGGCTCAGATTATATAGTAGTCGGCAGACCGATAACAGCAGCAGAAGACCCTGTTGCAGCTTATGAACGTTGTGTTAAAGAATTTGTAGATTAAGAGGAGAGATAAGAATGGAACTTAACAAACTTATAGCAAAAGATTTGCTTAAAATCAAGGCTGTATTTTTCAGACCTGAAGAACCGTTTACATGGGCAAGCGGAATCAAAAGCCCTGTATATTGCGACAACCGTTTAACTCTTACAGCACCTGAAGTGCGTAATGATGTTGAAAACGGACTTGCAACATTAATAAAAGAAAACTATCCTCAGGCAGAAGTGTTGATGGGTACATCAACTGCAGGAATAGCACATGCTGCAATTACTGCTCATTTGCTTGATTTACCGATGGGATATGTTCGCTCAGGAGCAAAAGACCATGGCAGACAAAACAGAATTGAAGGAAAACTTGAAGCTGGTCAGAAAGTAGTTGTTGTTGAAGATTTGATTTCAACAGGCGGAAGTGTAATAGATGTTGTTGATGCACTTCGTGAAGCCGGTGCAGAAGTTCTTGGCGTTGTTTCGATTTTCACTTATGGTATGCAAAAAGGTCTTGACCGTCTTGCAGCAGCAAATGTTAAAAATATCTCATTGACAAACTTTGATACTATTGCAGAAGTTGCTGCAGAAGAAGGTTATATCAAACAAGAGGATATTAAACGTCTTATATCATTCAGAAATAATCCGTCTGATGAAAGCTGGATTCAAAAATAATTTATACAGGTGATAAAATATGAAAAGCATTATTGATACGCTTGATTTATCAGTTGAAGAATTAAATGATTTAATTAAAACAGCAGAAGATATTATTGATAATCCTGAAAAATACAGTGAAAAATGCAAAGGAAAAAAACTTGCAACATTGTTTTTCGAGCCGTCAACGAGAACTCGTCTGAGTTTTGAGGCTGCGATGTATGAATTGGGCGGAAATGTTCTTTCAGTATCGAGTGCATCTTCGTCTTCTGCTGCAAAGGGTGAAAGTATCGCTGACACAGCAAAAGTTGTCAGCTGTTATGCAGATATAATTGCTATGCGCCATCCGAAAGAAGGCTCAGCATTGGTGCTTTCAGAGAATGCCACTGTACCGATTATAAATGCAGGAGACGGGGGACACTGTCATCCGACTCAGACACTTGCGGATTTGTTGACAATTCATCGTGAAAAAGGAACGTTTGATAACCTGACTGTTGGACTTTGCGGGGATTTGAAATATGGCAGAACAGTTCATTCGCTGATATCTGCATTGTCGAGATACAACAATATTAAATTTATTTTAATATCACCAAAAGAGCTGACATTGCCTGATTATATAAAAACAGAAGTGATAGAAAACAACGGATTGTCATATATGGAAACAACATCACTTGAAGATGCAATTTCTCAGCTTGATATTCTTTATATGACAAGAATACAGCGAGAAAGATTTGATGATGAAGAAGAATATGAAAGACTTAAAGACAGTTATATTCTTACTACTGAAAAAATGGAGCTTGCTTCACCTGATTGTTGTGTGCTTCATCCGTTGCCGAGGGTTAACGAAATAAGCGTAAAAGTTGATAATGACAAGAGAGCGTGTTATTTCCAGCAGGTTAACAACGGAAAATATATGCGTATGGCTTTGATACTCAAACTTCTTTTTGACAATGAATCAGAAAACAAAAAAGAAGATTA
>JAFOEP010000108.1 GCA_017380115.1 Clostridia bacterium
AATATGAGATTCCGATAGCATATAGAAAACAAGCACCTTTTAAAAGTTATTTTCTGATGTATTACAGTGGGAGGTGATTTGTATTAATTTATTGTTAAATGGATTAGTTTATATTATAGAAGCAATTATTGCCATAGTTTTTTTACAGGACATTTTCTATTCGAAATGTAAAACCGTCAGAATATGGATTACAGGTTTTTCTTTGTATGCATTATTAATGTTGATAAATCTTCTTTTTGACAATAATACATATATAAATATTGTTTCAATTGTATTGGTACACTTTGCTTTTGCCTGTTTGTGTTTCGAATGTTCCTGGAAAAGTTCTCTTGTAGCATCTATTGTTGTTATTGTCGCAATAACCGGTGCAGAATTTCTGAGTATGTGTTTTCTTTCATTTGCCTTTAATGTTGATATTAACGCATATGTTGATAATGAATATATCTATTTTCTGGGTCTTACATTTAGTAAAACGGTTTATTTTATAATTTGTAAATTGTTGTCTTTCAGTAAATTGCTGTCTAAGGTTAATAATTTCAAAAAGTCACATTTGTATCTTTTTATTTATCCTATCTGTTCTGTTTTTGTGTTTTTAATTTTTTGGAGAATAGCCACTGAATTTAATTTGTCAAACCAAATATTGTTTTTGATGTCATTCAGTAGTATGGTAATATTAGTTTCGGTTATAGTTACCTATGTTCTTTTTACTTATGCTACAAAAAATGATATGAAACTTTATGAACTTCAGAGTGAACTTGACAGAATCAGTATTGATGAAGCTTATTATTCAATTTTAGATAAACAAAACAACGAGCTGAAAGAATTTGCTCATGATGAAAAAAATCACTTAATGGCGATTAAGAGTTTAGCCAATAATCCGGAAGTAGATAAATATATAGACTCTATTCACCACAATTTAAAGAGATATTCTGTCAGCGGTAACACAAACAATAAAATGCTTGATTTGATTTTAAACAAGTATGCATTGTTGAGTGAAGTGGAGAATGTGAAGTTTAATTATACAATATGCACTTCAAATTTATCGTTTATGGAAAACAGTGATTTGATTGCGTTGCTCAGTAATATTTTGGATAATGCTATAGATGCTGCTAAATCATCTAAAGAAAAAATGGTGGAACTTTCAATTAATAAAGTTAATGGGTTTGATATGCTTACATGTATTAATTCTTGTGATACCAAACCTGATACAAAAGGATCAGAACTTATCACCACAAAAAAGAACAAGCGTTTGCACGGGATTGGTGTTAGAAGTATAAAAAGAATTGTCGGGAAATATAACGGAAACTATGATTGGACATATGATAACCACAAAAAAGAGTTTTCTACATTTGTGATGTTTGAAGGATTAAAAAATTAACATCAATTTGATATAACATTTTTAAAAGCAGGTCGGATTTTCGGCCTGCTTTTTCTGCGTTTTGTGCATTTTTGCGTTAAATCTGTGCATTTTTGATTTTTGCATTGAACAAAAACTTAAAATCAAATATAAATCATTTGTATAGGTATATCTATGTACTGTAGGTTGTTCTAACTATAGTATGTTAAGGAATATATTTATTTGATTCAAGTTTGGAATCAATTAAACATTGTTAAATTTTTATTCTGAAAGAGAAGGTGGTTCCGATGGGCTGTTTATGATTCTTAACCTACACACTTTAACTATAAAGGAGAAATTTGGAATGAATTGTAAAAGTATTTTATCTGTTTTTTTGATTTTCATTTTGACTTTTGGAATGTGTTCAACTGCTTTTGCGGTTGACGATGTTCCTGAGGGTTACGCACCCATTTATACTGCTGAAGATTTGAACAATATCCGCAAC
>JAFOEP010000008.1 GCA_017380115.1 Clostridia bacterium
ATATGCCTGATTATGTTCCGATTTCACGATTGAGTGACAATTTTGCAAAATCAATGAAAATGCTTGCTGAGATAAAAAATATAAGAGCAGAATTGCCCGGTATAGATTGCGGGGCTTGTGGGTCTCCGACTTGCAGAGCTTTTGCAGAAGATATTGTGACAGGCAGTATACCGGATAAAAGCGAATGTGTGTTTTTCAGAGAGAAAAAGACTTGTGGAGCTGAGAAAAATGACGGTTGAAAAACTTAAAAATGAACTCTCATTAAAAGAAGTTTGTCTCGTTAATGCCCAGAGAGAAATAACCGGAGGATATGTCGGGGATTTGCTCAGTTGGGTTATGGGCAAAGCAGAAAGCGGTAACGTTTGGATAACAATTATGTCTAATGTAAATATTATTGCAGTCGCTTCTTTGACTGATGTTTCCTGCATTATTCTTGCAGAAGGCGTTGAAGTCGATGAAAATGTTTTGAATACCGCAAAACAAAAAGGTGTCAACATTCTGATGAGCGAAAAATCTGCTTTTGAAATAGCTTCCGGAGTTGCAAATCTGATATGAACCGTTATTATTATGACTTTCATATACATTCGTGTTTATCACCTTGTGCAGATAACGATATGACACCTAACAATCTTGCCGCAGTTGCGACACTTGCAGGTATCAATGTTATGGCATTAACTGACCACAATACTTCAAAAAATTGTCCTGCTTTTTTTCAGGCAGCAAAAAGAAACGGTATCATTCCCATTGCAGGAATGGAACTGACAACAGCAGAGGATATTCATGTTGTGTGTCTTTTTGAAAAGCTTGAAGAAGCGATGGAATTTGATAGCTTTGTAGACAAGAACAGAATAAGAATAAAAAACAAAACTGAAATTTTTGGTGACCAGTTGATTATGGATGGAGAAGATAATGTGATAGGAAATGATGACTATCTTTTATCTAATGCAACATTAATCACAATTGACGATGTCAAAAAAACAGTCGAGTCTTTTAATGGAGTCTCTTATCCTGCGCATATTGACCGTGAAGCTAACGGAATTATTGCGACGCTCGGGACATTTCCTGAAGAATGTGGGTTTCTTTGCACAGAGTTTTACGATGAAAATAAGATTGATGAATATACTGAAAAATATCTGAATCTTAAAGAAAAGAAACTGCTTGTGTCATCTGATGCTCATTATATATGGGACATAAAAGACAAAAGAGATTATTTTGAAATTGACGATGAACCATACAGCAGCGATAAAGTCAGAAGAGAAATATTTAAGGCGTTGAGGATGGTGGATAAAAGTTGAAAGAACTGTCTTTGAACATACTTGATATTGCTCAGAATTCCGTGAAAGCGGGAGCTGATAAAATAGATGTTCTTCTTGAAGAAAACGAAGAAACACTTGTTATTTCTATTGCAGATAACGGATGTGGAATGAGCGAAGAGTTTTTGAAAAATGTTCAGGATCCGTTTTGCACAACAAGAACGACAAGAAAAGTAGGAATGGGTATACCTCTTTTTAAACTTGCAGCAGAGCAGACAGAGGGAAATCTCACAATTACTTCAAAAACAAAAGAAAAGTTTTCTGATGAAAGCGGAACGACAATAACAGCGCTGTTTTATAAAAATCATATTGATTTTACGGTTCTCGGTGATATAGTGTCAACGATTGTGACTTTGATACAGGGTCAACCTGATATACACTGGCACTTCAATCATAAGATAAACAAAGATGAAGTGGGCGTTGATACGGACGAGTTAAAAAGTGTTCTTGGAGATGTACCTCTTGATAACTTTGAGGTTATTTGCTGGATAAAAGAGTATCTTGAAGAACAATACAATGAAATTGGTTACAATTAAATTTTAGGCGAAAGCCAACATAAATGTTAGGAAGGGTGTTTATTATGAAATCTTTAGCTGAACTTGCAGCAATAAGAGAAAAAATGCAAAACAAAGTAGTTATTCGTGACGGAAGCAGCGAAATCAGAGTAGTTGTCGGCATGGCAACTTGTGGAATTGCAGCAGGTGCAAGACCGGTTCTCAACGCTTTTGTTGAAGGCGTTAATGAAGCAGGACTTGCTGACAAAGTTGCTGTAACTCAGACAGGCTGTATCGGTGTTTGCCAGTTTGAACCAATTGTTGAAGTCTTTGAAGCAGGTAAAGAAAAAGTAACTTATGCTCACATGGATGCAGAAAAAGTAAAAAGAGTTATTCAGGAGCATCTTAAAAACGGTAAACCTGTTGCAGAATATGCAATTACAAATGTGTAAATAAAACTTGGAGGTATAGATTATGATTCGTTCACAAGTGTTGATTTGTGGCGGTACAGGCTGCACATCATCCGGAAGTACTGTTCTGGTTGAAGAATTTGAAAATCAGATTGCTGACAAAGGATTGGCAGAAGAAGTAAAAGTTGTTAAAACAGGTTGTTTTGGACTTTGTGCTCTCGGTCCTGTTGTAATTATTTATCCAGACGGAACTTTTTATAGTAAAGTTAAAAAAGAAGATGTTGAAGAAATTGTTTCTGAACACCTTCTTAAAGGACGTGTAGTAGAACGTCTTGCTTATACTGATGTAGGACATGAAGTAAAAGAAGAAGATATTAAAAATATTTCTCTTAATGATACTACATTCTATAAAGCCCAGAAGAGAGTTGCGCTTCGTAACTGTGGTGTTATCGACCCTGAAAGCATTGACGAATACATAGCAATGGACGGTTATGCAGCACTTGGTAAAGTTCTTACTGAAATGACTCCTGAACAGGTTATTCAGGTTATTAAAGATTCAGGACTTCGTGGCCGTGGCGGCGGCGGATTCCCGACAGGTTTGAAATGGGAGTTTACTTCTAAAAACCAGGCAGATCAGAAATATGTTGTTTGTAACGCTGACGAAGGTGACCCGGGTGCATTTATGGACCGTTCAGTTCTTGAAGGTGACCCACACTGTATCGTTGAAGCAATGGCAATCTGTGGATACGCAACAGGAGCAACAGAAGGTTATGTTTACGTTCGTGCTGAATATCCTATCGCAGTTGCACGTTTGAAAAAAGCTATAAAAGATGCTCGTGAATATGGTCTTCTCGGCAAAAACATTTTTGATTCAGGATTTGATTTCAACCTTCACATTCGTCTTGGTGCAGGTGCTTTCGTATGTGGTGAAGAAACTGCTCTTATGACATCAATCGAAGGTAATCGTGGTGAACCAAGACCTCGTCCTCCTTATCCGGCAGTAAAAGGTCTTTTCGGCAAACCTACAACTGAAAACAACGTTGAAACATTTGCAAATATCCCACAAATCATTTTCAAGGGTGCAGACTTCTTCAACTCAATGGGTACAGAAAAATCCAAAGGAACAAAAGTATTTGCACTTGGTGGAAAAATTAAAAATACAGGTCTTGTTGAAATTCCAATGGGAACAACATTGCGTGATATCATCGAAGTAATCGGTGGTGGCGTTCCGAACGGAAAGAAATTCAAGGCTGCTCAGACAGGTGGACCGTCAGGTGGATGTATTCCTGCATCGCTTATGGACACTGAAATCGACTACGACAACCTTACAGCTATCGGATGTATGATGGGTTCAGGCGGACTTATCGTTATGGACGAAGACAACTGTATGGTTGACATCGCAAAATTCTTCCTCAACTTTACTGTTGATGAATCTTGCGGAAAATGTTCACCTTGCCGTATCGGTACAAAGAGAATGCTTGAAATGCTTGACAAAATCACAGAAGGCAAAGCAACTCTTGAAGATTTGGATGAACTTGAAAAACTCGCATATTATATCAAAGAAAATTCACTTTGTGGTCTTGGACAGACAGCTCCTAACCCGGTTCTTGCAACACTTCGTTTCTTCAAAGACGAATACATTGCTCACATTGTTGACAAAAAATGTCCGGCAGGAGTTTGTAAAGCTCTTCTTAACTTTAAAATTGAAGCTGACAAATGTAAAGGATGTACTCTTTGTGCTAAAAAATGTCCTGTTGGCGCTATCGTTGGTACTGTTAAGAATCCGCATACAATTGACACTGCAAAATGTATTAAGTGTGGCGTATGTATGAGCAATTGTAAATTTGACGCAATCATCAAAGGTTAAGAAAGGGAGTGTGCCTAAATGGAAAATGTAAATATTAAAATCAACGGCATGCCTTTCAGCGTGCCCGCAGGAGTTTCAATTCTTGAAGCTGCAAGAACAGCAGGTATTGAAATCCCTACATTATGTTATCTTAAAGAAATCAACGAAATCGGTGCTTGCAGATTTTGTATGGTAGAAGTTGCAGGACCAAGGGGAAATCGTCTTGTTTCTGCTTGTGTATTCCCTGTAAATGAGGGAATGGAAATTTTCACAAACACACAAAAAATCCGTGAGTCAAGAAAAATGACTCTTCAACTTATTCTTTCAACACACGAAAGAAAATGTCTTTCTTGTGTAAGAAGCGGAAACTGTGAATTGCAGAAGCTTTGTAAAGAATATGGTGTTGACGATGAAGGCCGTTATGACGGAACAAAACCTGTTTACGAGCTTGATACATCTGCACCTCATATGATCAGAGACAACAACAAATGTATCCTTTGCCGTCGTTGCGTAGCAGCTTGTGACAATCAGGCAATTTCTGTCATCGGCGCAAACGCAAGAGGTATTGACACTCATATCGGTTCAGCATTTGAAATGGATATTGACAATTATTCTTGTGTATCCTGTGGTCAGTGTATTGTTAACTGTCCTGTTGGTGCTCTTTATGAAAAAGATGACACAACAGCAGTTTTCGAAGCAATTCAGGATCCGGACAAATATGTTATTGTTAACACAGCTCCATCAATCCGTGTTACACTTGGTGAAGCATTTGGTATGCCTGTAGGTTCAAACGTTACAGGAAAAATGGTTGCTGCTCTCAAGAGACTTGGCTTTGACAAGGTTTTCGATACAGACTTTGCTGCCGACCTTACAATTATGGAAGAAGCAACTGAACTTATTGAAAGAGTAACAAACGGCGGAACACTTCCGTTGATTACATCATGTTCACCTGGTTGGGTTAAATATTGTGAACATTATTTCCCGGACCAGATTGATAATCTTTCAAGCTGTAAATCTCCACAGCAGATGTTCGGTGCAACAATGAAAACATGGTATGCACAGAAATTCGGCATTGATCCTGAAAAGATGGTTGTTGTTGCAGTTATGCCTTGTACAGCAAAGAAATTTGAAAACAAGCGTGACGATCAATCTGCAGCTGATGTAAGTGATGTTGACTATTCAATCACAACTCGTGAACTTGCAAGAATGATTGAAACAGCAGGTATTAACTTTAATTTACTTCCTGATGAACAGTTTGATTCACCAATCGGTGAAGGAACAGGTGCCGGTGTTATCTTTGGCGCAACAGGTGGCGTTATGGAAGCTGCTTTGCGTTATGCTGTTGAAGCAATCACAGGTGAAACTCTTACTGATGTTGAATTTAAAGATGTTCGTGGTACAGAAGGAATTAAAGAAGCTGAATATAAAGTTGGCGACCTTAATGTTAAAGTTGCTGCTGTCAGTGGACTTAAAAATGCTGAAAAAATTATGGAAGACATCAAAGCAGGCAAGAGCGATTACACATTTATCGAAATTATGGCATGTCCTGGCGGTTGCGTAAACGGTGGTGGACAGCCTGTACAACCTGCTTCTGTACGTAACTTTGTTGACCTTAAAGCTCTCAGAGCTAAAGCAATTTACGAAGCAGACAAAGATTTGCCTTTGAGAAAATCTCAGGACAATCCTGCTGTAAAGATGGTTTATGATGAATTCTTTGGAAAACCGGGTAGCCATAAAGCTCACGAAATTCTCCATACTTCATACGTAAAACGTTCTTTATACAATAAATAATAAAGAAGCTAATGACCGTGCGGTAATAACTGCACGGTCGTTTAGGCTTATAGTTTAATTGCCTGTTATTAATAAATAATAAGGAGAAAATTAAATGGAAAGAGTTGCTAAATTTTATAAAGTTAGTTTTCAACAATACAAAGAAGCATATATTGACACATATGGTGATGCGTCAGACGAAACAATAAAAAAGGTTTATGACGGGATTAAACTGCCTGTGAGAGCAACTACGGGCTCGGCAGGATATGATTTTTTTGCACCAATGGATTTTTCACTTCAACCATCTGAAACTGCAAAGATTCCGACAGGCATCAGAGCTCAGATAAAAGAAGGATGGGTGCTTCAGATTTATCCGAGAAGTGGTCTTGGATTTAAATTTCGTTTGCAATTGAATAATACTGTCGGAATAATCGACAGCGATTATTTTAATTCTGATAACGAAGGACATATTTTTGTCAAAATTACTAACGACACAAACGAAGGAAAAACAGTCAGCGTTGAAAGCGGCAAAGGCTTTGCTCAGGGAATTTTTATGCCTTTTGGAATAACTGAGGATGATGACGTTGACGAAATCAGAAACGGTGGATTTGGAAGCACAACAAAATAATTTTACAATAAATTAACAAATGTTTATTTAAAAGTTATTGAAATATTTTTCAGTTTTTGAGATAATAGTTTTACACTTAAACCTAAGAGGAGGGAAAAACTTGTCTACTGAACATCAGAATGAAAATATTATTCAAATCAGAGATATGAGCAAATCTTATGGCAAAGTGAAAGTTTTGCAAAATATTTCTTTGGATTTAAAAAGAGGACAGATAATTGGTTTGCTCGGACCAAACGGATGCGGAAAAACATCACTTTTGAAAATTATTACAGGTCTGATTAACGATTATTCAGGAGAAGTCCTCATAAATGGATTGGAACCCGGACCGGAAACGAAAAGCTTTATTGCTTATCTTCCTGAAAGAACATACCTTGCTGATTGGATGAAGCCTGAGGCGGTAAAGACACCCGAATTTCCTCCGATATGTTGGAGTGTGCGCTGATCGCCGGTATTTGCTCTGTGGGCGGTAATGTTCTGCCTTTGGGCGTGATTCCCACCCCCGGCGTAGCCTATCTGACCGTACA